>CACYEJ010000025.1 GCA_902773395.1 uncultured Ruminococcus sp. | reverse complement strand
TGGTGCAGATACTAATGCAACTTTAAAACTTAATGCCGTAAATAATGGTGAGATTATTATTGATGATAAAATTGCTGGTGGTAATGCCAATTTGGGTTACAAATATAAAGTTAACATCACAGGTGATATCACATCATCTGTTACACTAAATAATGAAGTTCAAAATGCGAATGCAACATTGGCTAATACAAATTTATACATGAGTGAAAATGCATTTAGTGATAGCAATACCACATTAACAGCAAATTCCGGAACTATACATATGGCAAATGGAGATATAGAAGATTATCAAATAAATAAATTAACATCTAACACAGATACAAATTACACTATAGATGTTGATACTTCCAATCCTGAAAATATAACTTCGGATACCATTTCCACCGGTGATGGCTCTTCAGGAACAATTACCATATCAGAAGTGAATACGACAAATAATATCGATAGTTATACAACACAAGTATTATTAGCTCAAGATGATAATATACAACTTGATTTAACAGACGAATTGAAAAATGGTACAACAACAACTTCAACAGTTTATACAAGTGATGAAATGAGAAGCAATGTTAATTGGGATGAGACATTTAACTCATATAAACAAGATACTATAACAACCTCATCATATTCACTTGCTACAACCAATACAACTAATGATAGTATTACATATAATACAAGTTCAACTACAGGAGAAAAAACTTTTGTTGGGACTAATGGTGATACGTTGGCACTATTAAATCAGTATGAAACAACAGATGAACGGAATTTCAATTTTAATAGTGCAGATAATGTTTATACAGTTACAGACAACCTTGGAGTTACAGCCAAGGGCACACTTAATATAAACGGTGTTGCAAATGAAAGTAACCGTTCAACAATTGATGGTAATAGTCTGGCATTATTTGTTTTGGACCAAGAAAGTAAACTAAATTTCAAGGATGTAAAAATTACAAATGCTCAATCCGTCGTAACCGGAACAAATGCAAAGGCAGAAGTTACTCTGGATAATGTTGAAATGGTTAATAATACCAACGGTATAAAAACAGCAGGTTCTGTAACTATCAAAGGCAATTCCACAATTGCAAATAACGGCAATGGAATTGAAGTTACTTCAAACAGTTCAGTCGTAACTCTCGATGCAACAGATAGCGTTATAACATTAAATGATAAGATAACAGGCGTTAGCGGTTCAAAACTAAATCTAAAGGGCGGAACTATAAATATTGCAAAGAAAATATCCGTTCTTGATATGTCTATGGATAATACGAATGCTAATTTGCAGAATGATAATGTGTTTAACGGAGCTGATTTATTAGTCAAAAACCAATCTACATTGAATATGACGAACAATGCAACAAATACAATGTATCTTAATTCATTAAACCTCAATGACAATCTCAATATGAATGTTGATGTAGATTTGGCAAACCGTTCAATGGACAGAATTATCGCAAGTAATTACAACTTAAATAACTATTTTGTCAATGTAACAAAAATGAATTTATTATCTGATTCTGATAGTTTAATTACAAAGATTTTATTTGCAGATAACAATCTAAAAGATAATGTTACGACAACCGTTTCAGAAGTTGCATATTCACCAATATGGAAATACTCCGTTGCTTATGACAAAACAAGCGGTCAGTTTATATTTACACGTGGAGGAGACTCTGGAGGAGGTGGGACAACACCGCCTATACCAACAGTGAATACATTAAATCCCGCTGTACTGACCTCCCCGGTCGCCGCACAACTTGGCGGTTATATAGGAATGGTTGAGAATTATGAACACGCTTTTAACCACATGGATATGTATATGTTAAAGCCATATCATGCCAGAATCGCAGAAGCTAATGCAAATAAATATGCAATAGCAGACAATCCAAATACAGCGTACATTTTAAATGAATTTAATTCACCTGGAATTTGGTTTAGACCATATGCTAATTATGATAGTGTTCGTTTAAAACACGGACCAAAAGTTAATAACTTCTCGTATGGTTCGTTTATTGGTGGAGACTCTGCCTTGTACAGACTTAAAAACGGATTTATAGGAGAATTCACTCCATATATTGCATATAATGGAAGTCATCAAAGCTTTTCAGGCAACAGCATATATCAAAATGGGGGTTCACTAGGCTTTACAGGCTCATTATACAAAGGGAATTTCTTTACAGGCATAACGGCTGCAATAGGAGCTAGTGTTGCAGATGCGAGTACAATGTTTGGGAATGAAGATTTCCCAATGCTTATGGCAGGAATCGCAAATAAAACTGGATACAATTTTGAATTTAATAATGGCAGATATATAATTCAACCTAGCCTATTACTAAGTTACACTTTTGTAAATACATTTGATTATACGAATGGAGCAGGGGTAAAAATAAGTTCAGACCCGTTACACGCATTACAGATTTCACCTAATATTAAATTCGTAATGAACACTAAAAATGGATGGCAACCATACCTAACTGCCGGCATGAACTGGAATTTAATAGACGAAACAAAGGTTAGTGCAAATCTGACATCTTTACCGGATATGAGTATTAAACCATATGTTCAATACGGTATTGGTGTACAAAAGACCATGCAAGACAGATTTACAGCATTTATACAACTTGTATTTCGTAATGGAGGCAGAAACGGGATTGCAGCAACAGGCGGTATGAAATATTATCTTGACAAAAATAAAAAATCAAAAAAGAAAAAAGTAAAAGAAAAAGTATAATTAATCACAAAATTCAAGTAATCATTAATATATCTTAATAAAACATATCAAAAAGCAGAAATTTATACGACGGATGTAGTATAATATATATATAGACAAGACCTTAAAATTTAATAAAAGACTTATAAAGAGTTGTACGAGGGACAAGCCCTATGACTACACAGCAACCTACCCGCAAGGCAAGGTGCTAAAGCTTGATTTTGTATTATAGATGACATACGAAACAACTATAGGTCCAAAGTTAAATATTTTGAATAATTTCTAACATAAGGAACCTGTAGACAAGCGGGTTCCTTTTTGTATATCTCGATATAGAAGTATTACTTTAGAAGCTCAAAAGGAGA
>CACYEJ010000024.1 GCA_902773395.1 uncultured Ruminococcus sp. | reverse complement strand
TCATAAAATGGGTTTCTAACCTCATTATTCCAGATTTTATAGATATACTGCTTACGCTTACAGTCGTATCTGGGGTGAAAGTCAAGCGGCATTTCCTCACAATCCAACACGGCTATTGAGCTTGGAAGATGTCGGTTAAGAGCCGCTTTGAGTCTTTCTGCCGGAATTCGGTGAGATGTTTTCAAGCCAATGCAGTACATATTTGCATGAACGCCCGTATCGGTTCGGCTGCAACCTTTCACATCAAAATCGTCGCCAATAATCTTCAAAAGCGAATTCTGAAACACCTCCTGCACGGCAACTGCATTACTTTGAATCTGCCAGCCGTGGTAGGGTCTGCCGTCATACATTATAGTTATTTTTACATTCCTGTTCGGATTGTTACAGGAAGTTTCAAATTGCATACTATCACTCCAACGAAAATAACTGTCAGCACTACTAGCGCTATATAATCATACTTTGTGTATTTAAGAATTTTCATACGTGTTCTGCCGTCGCCGCCGTGATAGCAGCGGCTTTCCATTGCCATAGCAAGGTCAAACGCGCGTCTGAATGCAGACACGAAAAGAGGAACAAGAATCGGAATCAAAGCCTTTATTCTGTTCATAAAATTACCGCTTTCGAAGTCTGCCCCTCTAGCCTTTTGAGCGCTCATAATCTTATCAGTTTCCTCCAGAAGAGTGGGGATAAACCGAAGCGCAATAGTCATCATCATTGCGATTTCATGAACCTGAACGTGGAAAACTGTCAGCGGCTTTAAGAGCTTTTCGATACCGTCCGTAAGGTCTGTAGGCGAAGTTGTGTAGGTGAGAACGGAGCTTATAAGCACCAACGCAATAATTCTCACTGCAATAAATATTGCCGTATTGATACCGGACTGAGTGATTTTCAGCACGCCAAACTCCCATATCGGCTCGCCCGTTCCGTAAAACAAATTCAATGCAGACGTAAACAGGACAATGAAAATTATTGCTTTAACACTCTTAAAATACAGCTTAGGCGACACCTTCGACAGCGCAAGCACTCCCAATACAGAAACAGCCATTATCGCAAGCGACACAAAATTTCTCGTTAAAAATATAAACACGATATAACAAGTCAGCAGAATAATTTTCATTCGAGGGTCCATTTTATGAATAACGGATTTCCCCGGAAAATACTGCCCAAGAGTGATTTCCTTTAACATTTGCTCACCCTTTCTTTTCTTTAAAACTTTATAATATTTTAGGCTTTTTTAATCTTCATTAGCTCATAGACTGCCTGATCCACCGAATATATATCTGTTGGAAGCTTATAGCCTTTTTTCGCAAGGGCAATCATGATTTTAGTAATTTGCGGAATTTGCAGACCGATTTTCTCAATCTCCTCTCCCTTTGAAAAGATATTCTTAGTTTCGTCAAAGGCGAACATATTACCTTTATTCATCACAAGAATTTTATCGGCAATCCGTGAGATATCCTCCATACTGTGCGATACGAGAAGCACCGTATTATTTTTGCTTCTATGGTAAGCGGCTATCTGAGAGAGCAGGACATCTCTGCCCCTGGGGTCAAGTCCGGCGGTAGGCTCGTCCAGTATCAGGATATCGGGATCCATTGCGATAACTCCGGCAATAGCCGCGCGTCTTTTTTCGCCGCCCGACAATTCAAACGGCGACTTTTTCAGAAGCTCCGGTTTCAGGTCAACGAACTTTGCAGCGGCGGCAACTCTCTCCTCTATCTCATCAGGTTTAAGCCCCATGTTTTTGGGACCGAAAGCGATATCCTTTTCGACTGTTTCCTCGAACAGCTGATACTCAGGGTACTGAAAAACCATTCCCACCTTAAATCTAACGCTGCGAATTTTCTTAGGATTATCCCAGATATTTTTGCCGTCAAGCAAAATCTCCCCCTCGCCCGGCTTGATAAGTCCGTTAAGCATTTGAATAAAGGTAGACTTGCCCGAACCTGTGTGTCCGATAATACCTATGAACTCCCCCTGCTCGATATTAAGCGAAACATTGTTTACGGCTTTCTTTTCAAAAGCTGTGCCTGTTCCGTATGTAAACGAAAGGTTCTTTACCTCTAGCAGTGACATTATTTTATAATCTCCCCTTTCTTCACAAATCTATGAAATCAATTTAATTTTCTAAAGTGCGTTGTACAATACAAATACGTCAAAGCTAAAGAATTTATTTATTCTTCAAAAATTTGTCTATCGCTTCAACGCACTCGTCAACATCAAGCGGAGTTTCATCAAGCTTAAAGCCTGCCGCACCCAGCTTATAAGCAAGCTCGGTAGACTGCGGTACATC
>CACYEJ010000023.1 GCA_902773395.1 uncultured Ruminococcus sp. | reverse complement strand
TGTGAAGATTGTATTTATAGTAATCGTCATTAGAAAATTCCTATTGGGCGATAATGATCAATGTGGAGTCAGCTCATAAATCAACTCTTAATTTCTCGCTCCAAACTCCTAACTAACATCTCTCTTTAGGTGAAAATTTATGTAGTCTACTATAATTATAATAAATTAATATAAATGGTGATATAATATGAATAAAACAATAGCTGCAATCTCAACTCCATTGGGAACGGGCGGTATAAGTGTAATTAGAATATCGGGAGATAATTCTATTTGTATTTCCGATAAGATTTTTAAATCAGTAAGCGGAAAAAAGCTTGCAGACTTAAAAGGCTATACGGCATTATTTGGCAAAATTTACGATAACGATGAAGCTATTGACGAAGCTGTTGCAACTGTATTTCTTGCACCGCATAGCTATACCGGAGAGAATGTAGTAGAGTTGTCATGTCACGGCGGAGTGTATATTACAAATCAGGTTTTGAGGACAGTCCTTGATAATGGAGCTGCTTTAGCCGAGCCGGGCGAATTTACAAAACGTGCTTTTTTGAATGGCAAAATTGATCTCACTGAATCAGAGGCTGTAATGGATATCATCTCCGCAAAGGGGAAGGCTGCCGCACGCTCTGCTCTTAGCATAAAGGACGGCAGACTCAGAAAAGAGATTGACGAGGTTAAAAATTTGCTTGTAGATAATGCTGCTCATCTTTCTGCATGGGCAGATTATCCGGAAGAAGATATTCCTGAGATTTCTCGTGAACGTTTGACGGAAAATGTAAATCTTGCTCTTGCAAAGCTTGAAAAACTCCTTCATAGCTACGATGCCGGAAAAGCTGTAAAAGAGGGAGTTGACACACTTATTATCGGTAAGCCTAACGTTGGAAAATCTACACTTATGAATTTTCTGTCGGGCTGTGAAAAAAGTATAGTTACTGATATTCCCGGCACTACACGTGATATTATTCAGGAAACTGTTGTACTGGGAAGTGTGGTTCTTCTTCTCTCTGATACTGCCGGATTGCGAGATACCGATAATCCTATTGAAAAAATCGGTGTTGATTTAGCAAAGAAGCGTTTGCAGTCGTGTGGATTGGTGCTTGCTGTTTTTGATGCGTCACGTCCGCTTGATGATAATGATTATCAAATGCTGGAGCTGTTGGGTGATGTGCCTTCGGTTGCGGTTATTAATAAAAGTGATTTGCAGACAATAATTGATATTGATTTCATCAAGAGCAAGGTTGATACTACTGTATTTGTTTCTGCTGTTAAGAGCGAGGGTCTTGACGAATTGACAAAGGCTGTTGAGGAGCTAACAGGTACAGCGGACTTTGATGAAAATTCAGCAGTGCTTTCTACAGAACGTCAGAGAATGTGTGCCGTAGCTGCTTTTGATTCTCTGAAAGATACAATGCAGGCTCTCGAAATGGGTATGACTCTCGATGCAGTTACAGTATCCATTGAAGAAGCAATTCAGTCGCTGCTCGAATTAACGGGCGAGAGGGCAAGTGAAGTTGTTGTACACGGAGTATTCTCAAAATTCTGTGTAGGAAAATAATATATGGGGTGATGAATTTGAGTTATTTTGCCGGTAAATTTGATGTTGCCGTAATTGGTGCCGGTCATGCCGGAATAGAAGCGGCAATGGCGTCAGCAAGGCTTGGCTGTAAAACTATTATTTTTACAATTAATATGGACGCTGTAGGAAATTGTCCTTGTAATCCGTCAATTGGCGGCACGGCAAAGGGACATCTTGTCAGAGAGATTGATGCACTGGGCGGTGAAATGGGTAAAACTGCTGATGAATGTATGCTGCAAATGCGTATGCTAAATCGAGGCAAGGGTCCGGCTGTTCATTCTCTTCGTGCACAAATTGACAGGCGAAGATATAGCGAAAGCATGAAGCATAAGCTAGAGCTTCAAAAAAATCTTGAACTTCATCAAGCAGAAATTGTCAAGCTTGAAGAGGAAAAAAATATATGGAGAGTTACCACCAGAATGGGTGCCGAATATGAAGTGCAAGCCGTAGTAATTGCCACAGGTACTTATTTAGGCGGCAGAGTTTATATTGGAGAGGTTTCATATGACAGCGGTCCGGACGGAATTTTTCCGGCTACATTTTTGGGGCAATCCCTTAAAGATTTAGGATTATCTTTAAGACGTTTTAAAACAGGTACTCCGGCTAGAGTGCTTCGTTCGAGTATTGACTTTTCTGATTTAGAGGTACAGGCAGGCGATGAACCAGTAATTCCTTTTTCATATGAAACAGATACTCAGCTTCAAAATAAGGTTGTATGTCATATCAGTTGGACTAATGAAAATACAAAGAAAATTATTCTGGATAATATTCATCGTTCACCTTTGTATAGCGGTATGATTCACGGTGTTGGTCCGAGATATTGTCCGAGCCTTGAGGATAAGATTGTTAGATTTAGTGACAAAGAGCGTCATCAGTTGTTTATTGAGCCGTGCGGAGAAAACACTGAGGAAATGTATTTGCAGGGAATGTCATCATCACTTCCGGAAGAAGTTCAGCTTGCATTTTATCATTCCATTAAAGGATTGGAAAATGCTGTTGTAATGCGTCCGGCATATGCGATAGAATATGATTGTGTCGATCCTTTGCAGATGAATAATACACTGGAATTTATTGAGCATCCGGGTTTGTACGGTGCCGGTCAATTTAACGGTTCATCGGGATATGAAGAGGCTGCCGCACAGGGACTTGTTGCAGGAATTAACGCTGCTTTGAAAATCAAGGGAAAAGAGCCGATGATTCTTGACAGAGCAGGCTCATATATAGGAACTCTTGTAGATGACCTTGTAACTAAGGGTGCAAATGATCCATACAGAATGATGACATCTCGAAGTGAGTATCGTCTTATTTTAAGACAGGATAATGCCGATGAGAGATTAACTCCGTTGGGGTATAAAATCGGTCTTATTTCAGAGGAACGATATCAGAAATTTTTGCAGAAGCAGGAGCAAAAATCTCTGGAGCTAAAACGTATTAAAAGCAAGGTTATTGCACCTTCGGATAGACTTAATGAGATACTTGTTTCACGTGAAACATCTCCAATTTCAACCGGCGTAAAGCTTGTCGATCTGATTAAAAGACCTCAGCTTTCATATGAAATACTTACAGAAATTGATAAGGATCGTCCCAAACTGGATTCCAATATTTTTGAACAAATAGAGGTTGAAGTAAAATACGAGGGTTACATCAAAAAACAGCTAGCTCAGGTTGAGCAAATGCGAAGAATGGAGAGTAAACTGCTGCCGGCAGATATTGATTATAAAACAATTACCGGATTAAGACTTGAAGCTCAGGAAAAGCTCAATAAGGTACATCCGAGTAATCTTGGACAAGCAAGCCGAATTTCCGGTGTAAGTCCTGCTGATATCAGTGTGCTTGTAATTTGGTTATCGAGGTGAGGTTATGGAAAGACTTAGACAGTACTGCAATGAAATTGGTGTTATGCTTGATGACACGGCACTTGCGAGATTCGAAAAATATATGCGGCTAGTTCTTGAATGGAACGAAAAGATTAATTTAACATCTATTACAGATGAACGTGAATTTATCATTAAGCATTTTTATGACAGCTTGACTTTGCTGCGTGTCCTTGACATCAAAGAAAATGCAAAAATAATGGATATCGGAACAGGTGCAGGCTTTCCGGGAATACCTCTCAAAATCGCAAGACCTAATATTGAAATCACACTTTTAGACAGCTTGAATAAGCGTATACAATTTTTACAGAATGAGGTATTGCCGTCAATTAATTTGCAGGCAGAGGTTATTCACGGCAGAGCAGAAGAGTTTTCGAAGCAAAAGGATTACAGGGAATCATATGACATTGTGGTAAGCAGGGCAGTTGCAAATCTCTCTTCACTTAGCGAATACTGTTTACCATTTGTAAAGGTAGGCGGTGTGTTTGCTCCTATGAAAGGACCGGACAGCATAGAAGAGATTAAACAGGCTGCAAATGCGGTTGCTGCTCTTGGCGGAAAGGTTGATTTTATAGAAAATCTTACCTTACCGGACGGGAGCGGAAGAAGTGTTATAGTTATTGACAAGCTTAAAAATACTCCTGAGAAGTATCCAAGACGTGGAGTAAAAATTAATAAAAATCCTCTTTAAGCTATGCTTGAGTGTTTTATACTCAAAATCTAAAAGATATGGCATATTAAAGTTTTGATCAAACTTTTTCAAAATTTTCCGGGTGACGGAACACCCCAAGAAGTCAAGCCGCCAGGCGTAGACTGATTGGCAGATGTTCCTAATGCAGAGCCCCGTCGCTGACGAAACAAATCAGCGTAGAGAAATAAACTACCCTCAGCGAAACTGAACAAACTTTTGATAGAG
>CACYEJ010000022.1 GCA_902773395.1 uncultured Ruminococcus sp. | reverse complement strand
CCGTCTATGGCTTACACAATGGCAGTAGAGAATGAGTACAATTTTGTTTCGTACAATAATTACCAAGGTCTTGTATATGACAAAACTTCTGACGGTACATACTGCATTTTGGGCTACGAAGGCGATGCAGAATATATCACTATTCCTGAGGAAATTGACGGTATCGCTGTAAAATATATTGCTGATAATGCTTTTGCAAACTGCGAGATTTTAAAAGGCGTTGATCTTCCGAACACTATCAGCTACATTCCGGACGAGGCATTTTTAAACTGCACAAGCCTTGAAGGCATTACTATTCCTGAGTCTGTTGAAGCAATTCATGATAACGCTTTTGCTGGCTGCGACCACCTAAGATACGCTTACATTCCAAAAGAGGTTGAGTATATCAGCAAAAATGCTTTTGATGGAGCAGCATCTGATTTTACTATCGAGGGCTACCGTCCGTCCGAGGCATATACAATAGCAAAGACTAACGGCTTCAAGTTTATTGCGATAAACACAGATGATAACGGTTTTATCTACGATGAAACAACTAACGGCACATATAGTATTGCAGGCTACGAAGGCACAGAAAAAGATGTTGTTATTCCTGATAAAATCAAAGATGTTGCTGTAACCAACATTGGCGACTCTGCATTTGAAAACTGCAAGGATATTGAGCGTGCAACAATTCCGAGCACTATCCAAGAAATCCCGAATCAGGCGTTTATGAACTGCGAGAACCTCAGCGAAGTCGTAATACCTAATTCTGTTAAGAACATAGCACCTAAGGCATTTGCAGGCTGTAAGAAGCTTGGCGATGTTACTATTCCGAAAGAGGTTGAGTCTATAGGAGCAGAAGCTTTTGCCGACTGCGCAAACCTCACAATTCACGGCTGCAAGGATTCTGCCGCTGAAACATACGCTAAGGCAAACAATATCCCATTCGTTGAGATAAACGACAACCCCACACCCGACAAGCCAACACCGACAAAGAACCTCTACCACGGCAACATTGACGGTGACGAGAAGGTAACATCTAAAGACGCGCTTCTTGTACTGAGAGCATCGGTTAAGCTGGAGCAGTTCAACGAGGATCAAGAGTACTTTGCAGACGTAAACGGCAACGGAAAGATTGAGAGCAACGACAGCCTTTCAATCCTCAGATACAGCGTTAATCTTAAAGACGAGAACGTTACTATAGGTTACACAGAAGCAGAATAATTCTTTTTTTAAAATAATAAGCAAAAGGCAATCTTCTTTTATGGGAGTTGCCTTTTGTTTGCCTTTATAACCGGTGTAGTCGGTGGGTTATTTGAATTGTTTTTGATATGTTTTTTTCATATGATAAGTAAAAAAAGTTCCCCCAAAAGCCGAAATGCTCAAGGGGGGATTTTTTAATATAAATATAAAATAAAATAATTACTCTATAATCTGAGTATTATTGCTGTATACAGTACCTCTGTGACCGTCCAGTGTAACAACCGTACCTGTTTTGAGTATACGTGTTGCATTCTTAGCACCCACAAGCACGGGTTTATTCAATGCAAGGCACATAATAGCCGCATGACTGTTCACGCCCTCCTGCTCGGTAATTACGCCCTTAGCCGTTCTGATAATTCTATGAAGAGAATTTGTCGTTTTCGGTATAACGAGAATATCGCCGTCCGTGTAGTTATTGAGAGCTTCTTCCTCATTCCTGCACACGCAAAGTCTGCCGCAAACAGTTTCGTCTGTTACAGTTTCGCCGGTAACAAGAACATTTCCGACAAGATGCACTTTCAGCAAATTAGTCGTACCTGAAACACCCAGCGGAACACCCGTTGTAATTACCGTAAGGTCGCCGCTCGACACAAGTCCCATTTCCTCCGCAACCTGTACAACGTGTTCGAAAAGCTCGTCCGTATTGTCCTTCTCTTCTACAACAATCGGAGTTACGCCCCACGACATATTCATCTGGCGGCGAACCTTCGGCTCAGTCGTACCGCAGATAATCGGACACTCCGGACGGTACTTCGAAATCATTCTCGCTGTTTGTCCCGTCTTTGAAACAGTTAGAATAGCCTTTGCGCCGAGGTCATGAGCAGTCGTGCAAGTAGCGTGAGAGATAGCCGAGGTTACGTCCGGACGCTCAGCGATATCCCTCTTGCGGAACTGCTCTATATAGTTGATATCACGCTCTGTAGCCAAAGCGATTTTCGCCATAGTCTTGACCGCCTTAATCGGATACTTACCGGCAGCCGTTTCGCCCGAAAGCATAATAGCGCTTGTGCCGTCGTAGATAGCATTTGCAACGTCTGTAGTTTCGGCTCTTGTCGGACGTGGATTCTTAATCATCGAGTCGAGCATTTGAGTAGCGGTAATCGCCTGCTTGCCAGCCTCGTAAACCTTCTGGATAATTTTCTTCTGCAAAATCGGGATTTCCTCCAGCGGAATCTCTACGCCCAAATCACCTCTTGCAACCATGATACTATCCGACACCTTAATGATATCGTCGATATTATCAATACCCTCGTGATTTTCGATTTTCGCACAAATTCTGATATTATCGCAGTTATTCTTTTTAAGCTCCTTTCTCAGAAGCATAATGTCATCGGCAGTTCTCGTAAAGCTGGCGGCGATAAAGTCAACGTCCTGCTCCACGCCGAAAGCGATATCCTTTTTATCCTGCTCGCTGATAAACGGCAGTGACAGCTTAACATTGGGAATATTGATACCCTTATGAGAAGAAACCGTACCGCCGTTGATAACCTTGCAGACAACATCTTTCTCGGTAAGGCTAGTAACTCTGAGTTCAATCAAGCCGTCGTCAATGAGAATCTTGTTGCCCTCTTCAAGCTCTTTGGGAAGAGTCTTGTAGGTAACGCTGCAGCGGGTATTGTCGCCGTCTATATCGTCGGCAGTAAGGGTAAACTCCTGTCCGGCTTCGAGAGTAACAGGACCGCCGCTGAAATTTCCCGTGCGGATTTCAGGACCTTTAGTATCAAGGAGAATAGCAATCGGCAGGTCAAGCTCCTCACGAATTTTTTTCACGCTGTCGATACGCACCTTTTGTTCAGCGTGAGTGCCGTGGCTCATGTTGACACGAGCAACGTTCATACCGTTGAGAATCAGCTCTCTAAGAACATTCTCGTCATCGGTAGCCGGACCAAGCGTGCAGATAATTTTTGTCTTTCGCATAATAAGTTCCTCGCAGTCATTAGGATTATAGATATATTTTACACTATTTTCCCAAAGAATACAAGTCAATATTTATATTATT
>CACYEJ010000021.1 GCA_902773395.1 uncultured Ruminococcus sp. | reverse complement strand
TTTGAAAAAAGCGGGGCAAAAACTTTAAATATTCTCTATCAAGCTTTAGTTTTGTGCAATTTCACTTTTTTGCTCATTTATAGTAATGAAGCAAAAAACACAAGTCTGATTTATATTAACACCTTTAATAAAGCTAATGTGAGTATTGAATGTTTCACGTGAAACAAAAAAAGTTTTGTAATGTGCAAAAAAAGGGTTTTAATTCATAACAAAAAATGATATAATAATATCTGATAGAAAAGAAAGAAAGGATTGGTAATTACAATGAGTAAGATTATTGCAATAGCTAATCAGAAGGGTGGAGTAGGCAAAACTACAACTGCGGTAAATTTGTCAGCAGGATTGGGCTGCATCGGCAGAAAGGTTTTGCTTGTCGATATCGACCCTCAGGGAAATGCCACAAGCGGCGTGGGCGTAGATAAGAGAGCTACAAAGCACAGCACTTATGATATTTTCGTTGAAGGGTTGAGCGGTAAAGATACGGTTGTAAAAACTCAGTTTGAAAACCTGCATATTTTGCCTTCAAGTCTTGATCTGGCTGCTGCCGAACTGGAAATCGCCGATAAAAAGCACCGTGAGTCTATCCTAAAGACGGCTGTGATTCCGATGAGAGATTCGTATGATTATATCATAATCGACTGCCCGCCGTCATTGGGGCTTATTACGGTAAATGCCCTGTGTTTGTGTGATACAATATTGATACCTATCCAGTGTGAATACTACGCGCTTGAAGGATTATCACAGCTTATGAACACAGTTAGAAGAGTCAAAAGACAATACAACGAACACGTTGAGATCGAGAGTGTTTTGCTGACAATGTATGACGGCAGACTGAATCTTACTCAGCAGGTCGTTGAAGAGGTCAAGAGATTCTTTCCTCGTAAGGTTTTTAACACAGTTATCCCGCGTTCGGTTCGTCTGAGCGAAGCCCCGAGTTTCGGAACGCCTATTATGTACTATGATAAATCGGGTAAGGGCAGTGCGGCTTATATGGAGCTTGCAAGAGAGATCGATGCAAGATACAATAAGTAAACAATACATATATATTAATCTAACATCATAATTACATTGAAGAGGTGATAAAATGGCAATAAAAAAGGGAGGACTTGGCAGAGGTCTTAATGAGATATTTCAGCAAAATGAAAGCGAAGATCAGAACAGTACCGTTACGCTGAAAATATCAGAGATCGAGCCTAACAAAAACCAGCCTCGTCATGATTTTGACCCCGAAACATTGAAGGAATTGTCAGAGTCTATCGAGCAGCACGGCGTTATTCAGCCGTTAGTCGTAAGACCGCTCTTTGACGGAGGTTACGAAATAGTTGCAGGCGAGAGACGTTTTCGCGCAGCGAGAATGGCGGGCTTGACTGAAGTGCCGGTAATAATCAGAGAGCTTACGGATTCACAGTCAATGGAGATCGCATTGATAGAAAATCTGCAGCGTGAAGATCTTTCAGATCTGGAGCTTGCTATGGGGTATGAGTCGCTCATGAAGGAGTATGACATGACTCAGGAGCAGGTAGCCGAGACTGTAAACAAATCACGCTCGGCTGTGGCGAATACGCTGCGTCTTATGAAGCTGCCCGATGAGGTAAAGACTATGCTGACAAACGGCGATATCTCATCAGGTCACGCAAGAGCGCTTTTGGGACTGAACAATCCCGATATGATCGAAAGAATTGCTGAGGAGATCATTGAAAATGCGCTCAGTGTCCGTGAGACAGAAAAGCGAGTTCAGTTTTTAAATAAGCTTGAAGGCGATTATGAAGAACCTCAGCCTAAAGAAAAAATTGATCGCAGACCTCAGTACTACCGTGAAGTGGAGCTGTCATTGTCTGAAAGCTTTGGCAGGAAAGTTTCTGTTAATCAGAAAAACAAGAACAGCGGCACGTTGGTGCTTGAATTCTACGGTGAAGACGATCTGAAGGAATTAATGAAAAAATTCCGTGACGATATCTGATAATAAGGAGTTTGATAAAAATGATAGACATTAAGCTTTTGAGAGATGACCCCGACCTTGTCAGGGAGAACATCAAGAAAAAATTTCAGGACAGCAAGCTGCCTCTCGTCGACGAGGTCATAGAGCTTGACAATCAGCGCAGAGCAGCGCAGCAGCAGGCCGATAATCTCAGGGCTGAGAGAAACAAGTTCTCAAAGCAGATAGGCGCCTTGATGGGGCAGGACAAAAAGGAAGAAGCCGAAGAAATGAAGAAGCTCGTTACCGAGAAGTCGGAAGAGCTTGCGCGTTTAGAGGAGCTTGAAACGAAGCTTGCCGAAAAGGTAAAGAAGGACATGATGATAATTCCGAACATCATTGACGAGAGTGTGCCGATAGGTAAGGACGATTCGGAGAACGTAGAGATACAAAAGTACGGTGATCCTTTTGTGCCCGAGTTTGAGATCCCGTATCATACAGACATAATGGAAAAGCTCAACGGCATTGACCTTGACAGTGCGCGCAGAGTGGCAGGCAACGGGTTCTATTATCTCATGGGCGATATCGCAAGACTTCACTCGGCGGTTATCGCGTATGCGCGTGATTTTATGATCGACCGTGGATTCACATATTGCGTGCCGCCGTTTATGATAAGAAGCAACGTTGTGACAGGCGTAATGAGCTTTGCCGAGATGGACGCAATGATGTATAAGATCGAGGGCGAAGACCTTTATCTCATCGGTACAAGCGAGCATTCCATGATAGGAAAGTTTATTGACACTGTAATTAAGGAAGAAGAGCTGCCGAAAACTCTGACAAGCTATTCGCCTTGTTTCAGAAAGGAAAAGGGCGCGCATGGTATTGAGGAGCGCGGCGTTTACAGAATTCATCAGTTTGAAAAGCAGGAAATGATCGTTGTGTGCAAGCCAGAGGACAGCAAGATGTGGTTTGATAAACTCTGGCAGAATACTGTTGATCTGTTCCGATCACTCGATATTCCTGTTCGTACTCTTGAATGCTGCTCGGGTGATCTTGCCGATCTGAA
>CACYEJ010000020.1 GCA_902773395.1 uncultured Ruminococcus sp. | reverse complement strand
CTTGGGGTGTTCCGTCACCCGCAAATACCCCAAGGGCACTTCCTTCGGGCGCCTTTGAAAAAGTTTGATCAAAACTTTAATATGCTAAATCTTAACGCTTTCGAGTATACCTTTGTTGCCACACATCACTCCGATTTTGAAAATTGCTCATTTATAGATATTATACCATTTTAAAATAAAAAAATAAATATCCTAAGTTATCAAAAATTTGTATATTTAAAAATCTAATTGTGCAAATTTACAAAAAGGAGAGGAATAATATCGTAAGCAGTACCAATACTAATTAAAAGGAGAGATACATTATGAAAAAACTCATAATAATAACACTTTCAATTATATCAATCTGTTTAATAATAAATTTAGCCGTACTCTCTGCAAAGTCTGACGAAGAACCAATAAACTTAAACCGCACCTATATCATAAAAAACTATGAAGGCAAGGTTGCATGCTTTGAAGAGGACAGCAGCTCACCATTTATGATAACCGAAACTTACGTGATAAATCTGCCGCCGCTTGACAGGAAAATGCTGGAAACTGGAATCAAGGTGACAGGAGCAAGAAAGCTTTCACGAGCACTTGAAGATTATCGGACATAAAGGTTTGTTTCCCATGACGGCAAATACTTGTGATGTCTGAGATAGATTTTGTATTCCGGAGAAAGCGTTGATATAAGCAGCGGCAAAGTAAAAATATCTCCGGCTCTATGATAAGCGGACACAGCAAGCGAGGGCTTATATTTTTTGATTATTTCACGACAACCTAAGAGAGTTTCGTACTCTGCCCCCTCAACGTCCATTTTGATATAGCTTGCTTTGCTGCAAACTCCGTCAACACATCGAGCCTTAACAATGCTGCCGTTCTCGTCAAAGCAGGACATTCTGCCGCCGCTGCCGGAAAATCTCATTTCACAGTCGCACTCCCAAGACGCATAATCAAACAGTCTGCAATTATCAAGGCTGCCAAAGGCTTTTGAGAGCTTTTTCATATTCTTTTTATCAGGCTCAAAAGCTGTGATACTAGAGAATTTTCCTCCGGTATAATCGAGAAATTCCCTGATAGTATCGCCGTCATACGCACCCAAATCAACGTAATCCTCATTTTCGCCCAATTTGATTATATTCGTAAAAACCTCTTCACGGTCTGTTTCACAGCGTCTTAAAATTTCAGGGCTGCCTGTAAGTCTGAAATTGATAATGTCAACAAAGACCTCTCTTGATTTATCATCAGAGAAAAGCTCATAGGCTTTTTTGACATTATCCATATTTGCGCAAAGAAAGTCATAGTCAAACAGCCCCGAACCGAACAGCGGCACATCAGGCACAAGAAGAGTATGCTCTTTGGCAATAGATTCTATTTTCTCCATAAGGTCATCTTTAAACACAGCAAAAGCAAGCAATATAACGAAATCGTCATACAGCTCACAAATTTCACTATAAGTTTTCACACGAATTCCACGAAAGCTATGCCCCCTCACGAACTCATCGCTTGCGAAGATATCTGTTATTTTAATACCCTTTTTTTCGCATATGTCAAATATTTTATCTGCGCCGTTACCCATACCGTATACAACTATAGGTAAAGTTTCAGACTTTAGTTTTTCGTATAGAGTATCTTCTTTGCGTACAAACAAATCGTACAATGCAGCCGCCTCCCGTCTATTTAAAATTTAAAATTTATAATCCCTAACCCCTTTCTATCTGTACAGCGAAAGGGGCAGGGATAGTTTATTTGATTTATTCAAGGAAAGGCTTTTCTCGACGCTCCTCGTATGTATCAATTGACTCCAAGCCTACAGAAATTCTAAGTGCAATCAGAGAATCAAGCGAGCTTACCTTAAAATCAGAGTTAATGTCACACGCACTTTGCTGACTATCATTTACATATTCTTCAAGGTCAACAGAAGCTCTTAAAATAAACAAAGCGTCTGCCGAGTCAATTCTGCCGTTCTTCACAACATCGCCCAGAGAAAACTCGGTGTTGTCTGTATCCGTATCATCGGGGATACTCGTATCCGTGTCATCTGTGTCCGTATTATTCGGAGTACTCGTATCCGTGTCGTCCGTGTCCGTATTATTCGGGGTACTCGTATCCGTGTCGTCTGTGTCCGTATCATTGGGATTATTCGTATCGGTGTCCAAGCAAAAGAAATCCGTATCGGTATCATCAAATGTGTTTACTATATCAGAGATAGGCGTTTCACCTGTTGAGGAGCTGTCAATATAATTTACTGCTGCCCTAGCCGTTACCGCTGAAATAGCAATTACCGCTGCCGACAATACTATTGCTGTAATCTTTTTGTATGATTTACTCATGGTTCATTCTCCTTTGTTATAATATTTTGCAAATAATCAACCGGCAAAAACCTGACGAAAATCAGAACAAGCCGCTGATAACGCCGTTCTCATCAACGTCTATT
>CACYEJ010000019.1 GCA_902773395.1 uncultured Ruminococcus sp. | reverse complement strand
GCAACACAAGCCGCCAATATAATCAGGCACGCTCCGATACTGCCCTCTACTCCAAATTTTGTATCAAAGAAAAATCCGTTTGATGCAGCATCAAGTTTGAAAATAGAATACTCCGTCACAATACCGCTGTTTGGGCAGCCAAATATGATATTCTGCGTGAAGTTCCATACTGTATGTACCATTACGCACATCCAAAAGCTGTTGAAATAGTAGATTATCAGAGATAATAGTACCGCTACTAAAAGTATCTGCAAGACTGCAAACACACCAATTCCGGGATTACCGCCATGAAGAAGCGTAAAGAAGATTGAGTTCACTGCAACAGCGACAACAGGATTTTTGTATCTGCGGCATATTTTTTGATAGAGATACATTCTTGTAACAAGCTCCTCCGCGCCGGACTGCACCATTACGCATATAAAAATAAGCAGCAGCGGAAGTATTTCAAACTTATCAAAGACCAAACCAATATCGCCTAACAAAACGGAAAACAAGATGCACGCACCATTCATACCAAATCCAAGAGCACTACCTATTAACAAGCCTTTCCAATTGTTCATCTTCTTGTCAAAGGCTACAGCCTTTATCATGGGTTTGTTCGGTTTTGATAAGAAAATACTCAAAAAAATGGCTATCCATATTCCTATGAAGCCAAAGTACATCTGAGCTACTCTAATATACGCTGGGAAATTATCCCAGTCAACACCGAGTATCTTTACAACCAAATCAAAAACCGAAGCGCCAAGCATCGTCAACACAAGGGTTTCCAGAACCGCCCAGAGTATAAAATCATCGGATTGTCCCGTTATTCGTTCATAACTTTTCCTTTCTTTTACGGCTGATTTTTTCATATACAGTTCCTCCTATTAATATAAAAATTAAGTTATACTACAAGTATTCTACCAAATTCATCTAATAAAGTCAATAACAAAGCAATTACTTATGTCTGAAATTCATGTGAAAAAAGCAACATTGCTATTGTAACAGTTTATTTTTTTGAATCAGCAGGTCACTACGGTGTTGACAATTGCCGAAATGCGGTATATAATGTTTAGTATATGGACGATGATAAGACGAGTTTCCGAATTTCACCATACAGAGAGAGAACGGTTGGTGCAAGTTCTTTGGCTGAATCGGTTACAGCTACCTTTGAGTCCCTGTGTGAAAGCACGGCGTATTTTCTGCGTTAAAGAATATCGGAGTGATGTGCGGATATTATACAGGGTTCGGCACATAATCAGGGTGGTACCACGGTAATTTTATCGTCCCGAAGAGTTCGGCGTATTGTCGTATCCTTTGGGGCGTTTTTTAATTATATATCATCTACAATATATTTTTAACGCTCGCAGTATCAAAATATACAGAATAAAAAAGGAGTATCAGATTACAATGCAATGGACAGGACTAAATGAACTGAGAGAAAAATATTTATCCTTCTTTGAGTCAAAGGGTCATCTGCGTTTGAAGAGCTTTCCGCTTGTTCCGCCAAAGGACGACACAAGCTTACTGCTCATAAACTCAGGTATGGCTCCAATGAAAAAGTATTTTACCGGAGAGGTAACTCCCCCAAGAAAAAGAGTAACCACCTGCCAGAAGTGTATCCGTACACCGGACATCGAGCGAGTAGGTATTACTGCACGTCACGGCACATATTTTGAGATGCTGGGCAATTTCTCCTTTGGCGACTACTTTAAAGAAGAAGCTACAACATGGGCTTGGGAATTCTTCACAGAAGTGCTGGAGATGCCGAAAGATAAGCTATATGTTTCTATTTACGAGAACGATGAAGAAGCTTTTAAAATCTGGACGGAACACCGTGGAGTTGACCCGTCCCATATGGTACGTCTTGGCAAAGAGGACAACTTCTGGGAACACGGCTCCGGTCCATGCGGTCCATGCTCAGAAATCTACTTTGACCGTGGCGAGGAAAAGGGCTGCGGAAAACCAACCTGCTCCGTAGGCTGCGACTGCGACAGATATGTTGAGGTTTGGAATCTCGTATTTACCCAATTCGACAGCGACGGCAAGGGTACATATACTCCGCTTGACCACCCAAATATCGACACCGGCATGGGTCTTGAAAGACTTGCTTGCGTAATGCAGGGTGTTGACAATCTGTTCCTTGTCGATACAGTTCAAAACATCATGAAGCACATCAGCGAAATTACCAATGTCAAGTACGGCGAGAGTGAGAAAAGCGACATCTCACTGCGTGTTATAACCGACCATATTCGCTCTACAACATTTATGATAAGCGACGGTGTAATGCCGTCTAACGAGGGCAAGGGCTACGTTCTCCGCCGTCTGCTCAGAAGAGCCGCTCGTCACGGACGTTTGCTCGGCGTTACAGAACCGTTCCTCTACAAGGTTTGCACAACTGTTATCAAGGAGAACGAGGCTGCTTATCCCGAACTTCGTGAGAAAGAGGAGTTCATCACCAAGCTGATTAAGGTTGAAGAGGAAAACTTCAACAAGAACGTTGAGCAGGGAATGTCGCTTCTCAAAGAAATTATGGACAGCGCGGAAAATAAAGTTATCAGCGGCGAGGCTGCATTCAAGCTCAGCGATACGTACGGATTCCCGATTGACCTCACAAAGGAAATTGCAGCCGACAGCGGATTTACCGTTGACGAGGACAAATTCAGAGAGCTTCTTGCAGAACAGAAAAAGAGAGCGAGAAATGCACGCAAGAACGCCGGTGCTGACGCATGGATAAGCGACGCAACCGATCTTTCCGACATCGCAAAAACAGATTTCGCAGGATATACAGCTTTCTCAACCGACGCAAAAATTCTTGCGCTTGTAAAGGACGGCGAACGTGCCGACGCAGTTTACGAGGGTGACGAGGCAATTATCATTCTTGATACTACAACATTCTACGCTGAGAGCGGCGGACAGACAGGTGACACCGGTATTATCTCAGGCACGGACTTCACCGCCGAGGTAACAAATACTACAAAAAACAACAACGGCATTATCTTCCACTCCGCAAAAATTACAAAGGGTATGGCAAGCGTGAGTACTTCTGTCAACGCTGCCGTAAACGTATCAAGACGTGAGGACATTATGAGAAACCACACTGCGGCTCACCTCTTGCAGGCAGCCCTCAGAGAGGTTCTCGGCACACACGTTCAGCAGGCAGGACAGCTCGTTACAGACGACAAGCTCCGCTTTGACTTCACTCATTTCTCGGCAATGACGGCTGATGAAATCAAGGCTGTTGAGAAGCTCGTAAACGACAAGATTTTTGAGGCAATCGAGGTTACAAGCACAGAGATGCCGATTGAAGAAGCAAGAAAGCTCGGAGCAATGGCACTGTTTGGTGAAAAGTACGGCGATATTGTAAGAGTAGTAAAGGCAAGCGATTTCTCCATTGAGTTCTGCGGCGGTACTCATGTAAACAACACATCTAAGCTTGGTCTGTTCCATATCCGTTCGGAAGCGTCCGCTGCGGCAGGAGTAAGACGAATTGAAGCTGTTACGGGACAGGGAGTTCTCTCGTATCTCGCAAACTCAGTAAACATTATCTTTGCGGCAGCCGACAAGCTAAAGGTTGCAAATCCGTGGGAGCTTATTGCCGGAAGTGAAAAGATTGCTGAGCAGCTTCGTGAAAAGGACAGAAAAATTGACGAGCTTAATCAAAAGCTTGCGCTTGGCATGGTATCGGATATCATCAAGTCCGAGAAGAAGTTTGGTGATTTAAGCGTATTCACAGGTGTTCTCGAAGGTGTAACAGCAGATATGCTCAGAAGCACATGCGACAAAATAACCGACAAGTTTGCAAACAGCGTTGTAGTTCTCGCCGGCAAAAACGACGGCAAGGGCACATTTGCAGTATCGTGTACAAAGCAGGCTGTAAAGAGCGGCGTTAAGGCTGGCTTAGTGGCAAAAGCAGTGGCACAGCTCACAGGCGGCAACGGCGGCGGCAAGCCGGAAATGGCTATGGCTGGCGCAAAGGATATCTCGAAGATTTACGAAGCAACCGCACAGGCATACACAATAGTTGAGGGATTTTTGAATTAATATTAATTTCTGTATAATACAAAAGGCTCACAGGATAAAAGCGTTCTTCCTGTGAGCTTTTTTCATTTTATAATATGCAATGATAATTTACTTAATGTTTAATTAACTTTCTAACGGATATTACAACCATTCCGACACCGGCAACTAAAACAAACAAATCCAGTGCCGCTGCACCTCCACGAGTTTTTGTTGTGTCAATTTTGTATGATGTAACAGTGATACCCATTTCGCTCAAATCACCCAGCCCACTTAAATATTCATCAAGCAGATTATCCATTTCGTAACTATTACTAGAAAAATATCCTACCAAAACTATCGGCTCAGGTTCTGCATCTTCTTCAAGCGAGAAAGTATCCTCCACCAGCCTATCCATTTCTTCAAGCTTAGACTTTCCTCTTATTTCGGCTGAAATTACAACGTCATTATCAGTAAGCAGAGCATACCGCTGAATTTTGATAGGAGTAGGAATTATCTCTTTCACATATATCTGCGTTTCGGCATAATTCCCCAATGAAGCATTACACGTATAAGTTACGTATTTATTTCTTGGGACAGCTTTGTCATTCTCCAGAACATCGTTAAGATTGACTGTATTGCCGGTGAGAATATAATCATAGTCACGAATAATCATAAACACACCCATTAAAAATATCAATACGCCCAGTCCAACGGATAAACATCTTCTCAATCTCTCCAAATCGTTGACCGTATCACTTTTTTTACAATTTGATTGAAATAACATCACTTATAATTATATGTCTGCACCGTTGTGTTCGGCTGGGCAGTCAAACGCTTAACCTCATCGGGTGTCAAGTCACGCCACTTTCCCTGCGGAAGCATACCGAGCTTTACCTGACCTATTGCAGTTCGTTTGAGTCTTGCCACCTCTAAGCCGAGCTTTTCGCACATTTTTCTTATCTGACGGTTTCTGCCCTCTCTTAAAATAATCTCCAGCACAACTCTGCCTTCCTGACGGCTCACCACATGAACCTCGCACGGTGCTGTTTTCCTGCCGTCAATCTCTATACCCGAACACATCTTATTTACTTGGTCTTCCGTAATAGAGGGGCGAACCGTTACTCTGTACACCTTATAAACGTGCTTTGCTGGGTGCGTTACCTTATTTGCAAAATCGCCGTCATTCGTAAGCAGCAGCATACCCTCTGATTCCCTGTCCAGTCTGCCCACAGGGTACACTCTCGCCGGAACGTCCTTTACCAAATCGGCAACACACTTTCTGCCCTTTTCATCGCTCATTGTGGTAACGTAGCCTCTTGGTTTATGAAGCATAATATAGTAATGCTTGTTTTTTGCCGCTGTACTGATTCTCTTTCCTCTAACAGTCACCTTATCCTTTTGAGGGTCAACCTTATCGCCTAAATGTGCTGTTTCGCCGTTGACCTTTACACTTCCCTGCTCAATAAGCTCCTCTGCCTTTCTTCTTGAAGCAACGCCGCATTGTGCAAGGAGCTTTTGCAGTCTTACCTTTTCCATTATTTCTTTCCTCCTCTTTTTCATAAAAAATTAACTAAACAATCTCCTGAAAAAGCTTACCACATTTTCAAGAAAGCCCGTTGGCATTTCCTTATATACAATAGTTTCCGCAGCCGTCACCTCGGACTGACCTGCATATACTCCGTTTTTGTAATACTCAATGCAGCCGATTTTCTTCCCCTCTGCAATCGGTGCATACACAAACTCCGGAAGTCTGTATACAGCCTCAACCTCTTCTCCCTCGTCACCGTCAACGCAAACTGACGGCTGCTCTCCAACCTCAACCATGACATCGCTCTTAGTGCCGCCTACCACAGGCACAGTCAAACCTTCAAAATCCATTTCAAGCTTTTCCATTGAAAGATTCTCAAAGCCATAGTCAAACATTTTCTTGTGGTCATTCCAGTCATCGCCGTCGTTGAGAGTAACGGCAATCAGGCGAATTCCGTCCTTCTCCGCACATGACACAAGCGTTCTTCCGGCTTTTTGCGTATAGCCTGTTTTTCCTGCCACACAGTATTCGTATTCCCGAAGCAGTCTGTTCTCGTTGTAATATGTTGTACTCTTATCCGAAGGCTCAATGAAGTTTACGG
>CACYEJ010000018.1 GCA_902773395.1 uncultured Ruminococcus sp. | reverse complement strand
CGCTGACGAAACAAATTAGCGTAGGAAAATAAACTAACCTCAGCGAAACTAAATAAACTTTCTTTAAGAAAAAAATAAGAAATATATTAAAGCACCAAAATAATAAAATCTTTCGATTCAAACAAAAACAGGCAAGAGCTTGCGAATTGCCGGTATGAGAAAGATAAGCGCTAAATCTTAACGCTTTTGAGTATAAAACGCAGGGGAGTGATAATATGGTTAATTTTGTGGGAGCAGGCAGCGGTGCAGTTGATTTGATTACAGTGCGGGGCATGAGGCTTTTACAGCGTGCGGACGTAATAATTTACGCAGGCTCGCTTGTAAATCCCGAACTTCTTCAATATGCAAAATCCGACTGCGAAATACATAACAGTGCATATATGACGCTTGACGATGTAATTTCTGTTATCGAAAAATCAGAAGCAGAGGGAAAAATGACAGTTCGTTTGCATACCGGTGACCCAAGTATTTACGGTGCGATTAAAGAGCAAATGGACAGACTGGACAAGCTTCGCATTGATTATGAAATCTGTCCCGGTGTAAGTTCCTTTTGTGCGGCGGCAGCGTCATTAAAGGCTGAGTATACATTGCCGGGAGTTTCTCAAACAGTGATTATTACAAGACGTGCCGGAAGAACGCCTGTTCCGGAAAAGGAATCTATACAAAGCCTTTCAAGCCATGGTGCATCTATGGTTATATTCCTAAGTACTTCTATGCTTTTTGAGCTTTCAAAGGAATTGACCGAGGGCGGTTATGCTCCCGATACTCCGGCAGCTATCGTCTACAAAGCAAGCTGGCAGGACGAAAAGATTTGCCGCTGCACAATTTCAGACCTTGCACAAACGGCTGAGCAAAACGGAATAAAAAAGACGGCACTTATCTGCGTAGGAAATTTTTTGGGAGATGACTATTCTTTGTCCAAGCTGTACGACAATAACTTTGAAACAGAATTCAGAAAGGCAAAACCATGAAAATTGCAGTAATATCTCTAACTGAAAACGGCAGACAGCTTTCACAAAAAATCTCCGACAACCAGAACACTAATATGATTTTCACAAGATATACATTGAAAAAATACTCCGATTCAGACTCTATAGCTTTTGAAAATCTAAAAGAACTTGTATCTCAGATTTTCTGCGAGTATGAAGCATTGATTTTTATTTCCTCATGCGGAATTGCCGTTAGAATGATTGCTCCGCATATTCGCTCAAAACTTACAGACCCAGCAGTAATTGTGACAGACGAACAGGGTAAATTCGCCGTTTCGCTTTTATCGGGGCATATAGGTGGTGCAAATGCACTCACAAAGTTGATTGCCGAAAAAATCGGAGCTGTCCCTGTTGTGACAACTGCAACCGATGTCGGCGGTAAATTTTCTCCGGATAGCTTTGCGTCAGCAAATAATCTGCATATCTGCGAGCCGGATTTGGCAAAACAGATTGCCGCCGCAATTGTAAACGGTGAGAAGATAGGCTTTAAAAGTGATTTTGAATTTGTGAACAGACCGGACGAATTTTTCGATAATGATTCTGCCGAGCTTGGTATATGTGTTTCCGCTGATGCTTCACAAAATCCGTTTCGCAGCACGCTTCATTTGATACCTAAAAATATTGTTATCGGAGTGGGGTGCAGAAGAAACATTGATAAAGACGTGTTTTCGGATTTTATTATTAATCAGCTCAGTGAATTTCATCTTTCTGTAAATAGGATATCCGCAATTCATTCTATCAATTTGAAAAAAGCCGAAAATGCAGTCATTTCATTTGCCGAAAAATATAAAATACCGCTCAAATTCTTTACGGCAGAGGAGCTAATGAGTGTAGAGGGTTCGTTTTCTCACTCGGATTTTGTGATGAAAACAACAGGAGCAGACAGCGTTTGCGAGAGAAGTGCGGCAGCCGGCGGCGGAAAAATTATAGTAAGTAAGCAAATGGGCAGAGGAGTGACCTTTGCCGCCGCTGAAACGAGAGTAACGATAGATTTTGAGAGGGATATATTATGAAATTATATGTAGTCGGATTTGGTGCCGGCAGCCGTGAGGGTATGACAATTGAGGCAGAAAAAGCTATTGTGAGCAGCGATTTGATAGTTGGCTATACTGTCTATGTCGATATCTTAAAAGCGTATTTTCCGGAAAAGAATTTTGCCGCCACTCCGATGAAGCATGAGCGTGACAGAGTGATTTTTGCCTTGGAGGAAGCGTCACACGGAAAGACAGTTTCTATTGTTTGCAGCGGTGACAGTACCGTTTATGCAATGGCAGGCTTGACGTATGAGCTTTCGGAAAAATATCCTGAGGTTGAGATTGAGGTAATTTCGGGCGTGACGGCAGCACTCAGCGGAGGAGCAGTTTTAGGGGCACCGCTTACGCATGACTTTGCCGTGATAAGTCTTTCTGATTTGATGACACCGTGGGAGAAAATCGAACGCCGCCTTGAATGTGCAGCAATGGCGGATTTTGTAATTGTACTCTACAATCCCTCGTCAAAAAAAAGAGCGGACTATTTATACAAGGCTTGCGAAATTGTTCTAAGGCATAAGTCTGAAAATACTATATGCGGCTATGTGAAAAATATCGGCAGACAGGCTCAACAGTGCAGAATCATGACTTTATCTGAGCTAAAGACAACTATCGTAGATATGTTTACAACAGTCTATATTGGCAACGCTGATACTAAGCTGATAAACGGAAAAATGGTCACTCCGAGAGGTTACAGGAATGTGTGATATATTAATATTCGGAGGAACTGCCGAGGGGAGAATACTTGCCGAATTCTGCACAGAGCATAAAATATTCTCATATATCAGCGTTGCTACCGATTACGGACAAAACGTACTGGAGAAATCACGATATCTTAACATAATTCAGGGCAGAATGAACGATGTTGAAATAGCCGAGTTTATCTTGAATAATGGTATAAAAACGGTTGTCGATGCAACGCACCCATATGCAGCCGAGGTTACAAAAAATATCAAATCAGCGTGTGCGTTTACCGGTGCGAGTTATCTGAGGGTACAGCGTGAAAGTAATGAGTATGCAGAGAAATCAAGATATTTTGAAAGTACAGATTCTTTGGTAAATTATCTTGACTCTACAGAAGGCAATATTTTTTTGACAACAGGCAGTAAGGAGCTTTGGAAATTCTGTAGAATTCACAATTATAAAGAGAGATGCACAGCAAGAGTGCTGCCGTCTGAGAACATTGTTAAGGAGTGCGTGAATATTGGCTTTGACGAAAGCAAAATTATTGCAGAAAAGCCGCCGTTCTCCTACGAGCAAAATCTTGCTCAGATGAAGAGCTGCAATGCAAAATATCTTGTAACAAAGGAGAGCGGCACAATAGGCGGCTTTGAGGATAAGCTGAAAGCCGCACATGAAATAAATGCTGAGGTTCTCATAATAAGGCGACCTCAGGATTGCGGCAGTACGCTGGAAGAAGCGAAAGAAATGCTGCTTGAAGAAAAACATCGTCAAAAAAAAGTAACTGTCGCAGGAGTTGGCATGGACGGCAGCAAAACAATGACCGCCGAGGGCTTAAAGGCTTTGCAACAGGCAGAAGTGCTGATTGGTGCAAAGCGGATAATTACCATGTTTGAATATCTTAATAAGCCAAGCTTTGTTTCATATGCGTGTGACAAGATAGCGAATTATATCTATGAATGTGAATACAGGAATATAGTCGTTCTGATGTCGGGGGATATTGGATTTTACAGCGGTGCAAAGAAGCTGCTTCCTATGATTGACGGTTTGGAAACTAATGTTGTTTGCGGTATTTCATCTCCGGTATATTTCTGTTCAAAGCTTAAAATGGATTGGTCAAACGTGCATTTTGTTAGCCTGCACGGGAAAAAGGCAAATGTTGTAAGAACAGTTTGCAGATTCGAGAAAACATTTTTTCTCCTCGGAGGAGATATTACTGTCCGAGATATATGCCGTCTGCTTTGCGAGTACGGAATGAATGACGTAAATGTTTTTGTAGGAGAAAATTTATCTCTTGAAAACGAAAGAATTATTTCCGGCACAGCGGCTGATATGATAGATTTGAAAACTGATAATCTATGTGTCATGATTGCAGAAAACCACGGCTATGAGAGAAGCATTAAATCAAGTATTTGCGATGACGAATTTATCAGGGGCAAAATTCCAATGACAAAATCAGAGGTACGAGGAGTGTGCGTGTCAAAGCTTGGGATTGGAGAGAGTGATATCTGCTGGGATATTGGCTGCGGCACAGGCTCGGTATCGGTTGAAATGGCACTAAGATGCTGCGAGGGTACGGTTTATGCAGTGGACAGAAATCCCGATGCCGCTGCATTCACCGACAAAAACAAGCATTTGTTTAGATGTGACAATATTGAAATTATCAGCGAAAATGCCGTTGACGCTGTAGAAAAGCTTCCTGCTCCCGATTGTGTTTTTGTGGGAGGTTCGGGCGGTTATTTAAACAAAATCATCAATGCAGCCTTTGAAAAAAATCCAAAGGTGAAAATTATTGTGACAGCCGTATCGCTTGAAACACTAGGTGAGTGTACTCGTATTATTGATACGCTTGAAAAAAATATAAATGTAACTCAAATCGCCGTAACACGTACACACAAGGTTGGAAATCATACGATGATGAAAGCAGAAAATCCAATTTTTATTATAGAAATAAATTGAAAGAGGTGCAGCATGAATCGAATAATGATTGCCGGCACACACAGCGGCTGCGGAAAAACAACCGTTACTTGTGCAATCCTGCAAATGCTCGTTAATCGTGGAGAAAAAGTTTCGGCTTTTAAATGCGGCCCTGATTATATTGATCCGATTTTCCACAGCAGAATAATCGGAGCTGAATCTCGTAACCTTGACAGCCGCTTTTGTGATAAGGATACCTTGAACTATCTGCTTCATCAATCTGCGGCAAAGCTTTCGGTTATCGAGGGTGTAATGGGCTTTTATGACGGTGTAGAGGGAAAGTTTTCCACTTGGCAAACAGCGCTTGATACCAATACTCCCGTTGTGATTGTGATTGACTGCAAGGGCATGAGCAGCTCAATCGGTGCGGTAATGAAAGGTTTCCTCACCTTTAAAGAGCCTAATAATATCGTAGGTTTTCTGTTCAATCGGCTTCCCGACAGCCTTGTCACTTATGTAAAAAAGCTTTGCGAGGAGATGAACACGCAGTACGTCGGGCGACTGCCTTATTGTAAAAATCTTAGCATAGAGAGCCGTCATCTTGGACTTGCGACGGATATCGAGATTGCCGAATTAAAAAGTAAAATGCAGTCTTTGTCAAAGCTAGCCGAGGAGAATATTTTAATTGATAAATTACTATCTCTGTCAACGTCCGAGAAGCTTGATTATCAATTGCCAAATATAGAAAAAATTACAAGCCGTCCTGTCAGAATAGCAGTATCGTATGATGAAGCTTTTTGCTTTTGTTATCGTGATAATCTGGAATTGCTGCAAAAGCTTGGCTGCGAGATAGTTAAATTTTCACCGCTGAATGACAGAAATTTTCCAAAGCGGATAGACGGTTTAATTTTGTTAGGCGGCTATCCTGAGCTGTATGCCGAAAAGCTTTCCGAAAATACATCTTTGCTTTCCGAGATAAAATCAAAGATTAATTCGGGTTTGCCTACAATTGCGGAGTGCGGAGGATTTATGTATCTGCATGACAGCGTAGAAACATCTGACGGCATACGCTTTCCAATGGTTGGCGTGATAAGCGGAGAATGTTTTAAAACAGATCGTTTACAGCGTTTTGGATATGTTAATCTCAAAGCCAATAGCGACAATCTTCTTTGTAAGAGAGGTGAGGTTGTTAAAGCTCATGAGTTTCATTATTGGGACAGCACAAACAACGGAAACGACTTTGCAGCAGAAAAGCTCAGCAGCGGATTTAAATATACATCAGTACACGCCACATCGACAATGTATGCCGGATATCCGCATTTGTATTTTTATGCAAATGTAAATTGTGCGGTAAATTTTGTAAAGAAATGTGAAGAATACGGAGAACAATGGAAAGACTAAAACTAATAGAAGAACTTGACAAAAATGCAATGAGCCGTGCAGCGGAAAAGTGGAATAATGTAGCAAAGCCGCTGCATAGCTTAGGATTGCTTGAAGAGTAT
>CACYEJ010000017.1 GCA_902773395.1 uncultured Ruminococcus sp. | reverse complement strand
CTACTTCTTCCTAACAATACACTCCTCCGGACACCTATCCACCACACTCCGCCAATCCTTATGCACACTCTCATCGTCAACAAAGAACACTGGCAGCAATCCCATATTTAAATACGTACCATTCTCAATTGCTTTCACAATCTCATGGGGCGGCTCAAAGCTCGTTCTGTCAAAAGCTCTCGGCACAATGAACATCATCACCTGATACATAAACGGCTCATTTTCGTTATTCTTTATTCTGTTGGCAAGCTCCAAGCTGTACGGCTCGCCCTCGTCTATCTTGTCCTTGTTTGCAGACAGAACACGCTGTATCTCAATGCACTGAGTTTTGAAAATAGACCTAAACGTATTGTACGAACGCTCACTCGAAAAAAGTCTTATCTCAAAATCACTCACCGAATAAACTCCGCCAATCACACCCATAGGACTAAGCCTCTTAAATCTGTCATCATTCATCAAAATTTTCGGATCGGATACAGGGTCAATTATATTCACCTGAATCATACGACACGGGTTAATTTTAATAAGACCTCTTATGTACTTAAAAATCATCACCTTAACGCTCTCGCTTGGACTGCTCTCCTTGTGTCTTACAGTATAGCGAAACGCAAACGGCTTTAAATTATGCCGTATAATGCTGAGCTGGTTCTTGCTCTCAAAGCAGAGTGAATCCAGCAAACTATAATCTGTAGCCGAGGGTGTCGGGGTTTTGTACCAGTATCTGAGAGCTTCTTCAACTAAAGCGTATTCCTTAGCCGCTTCGCCGTACTTTTTCCGTGCCGAGCTTAAATGCTCCTCAGCACGCTTCAAAGCAAGCGCAGTATCCTCAATCTGCACCTGAATATCCTCATACTCCGCATCAAGACGTATCAGCTCAGAAGAAACATTTTGCGGCAGCTTAGACTCAAAATCAATAGCTTCCGTGTCGCCTCTTCTAGCCTCAATAGACTTAATTTCCCGTGACAGCTCATCTTTCCGCTGCTCAACATACTCGTTGAACTCACGCTGCTTTTCAAGAATAACCTTTCGTCTTGGGGCAAGAGCGGCAAGCTGCTGCCTGTCCTTTTTGTAAAGCTCCCTGTTTCGCTTAATTCTGTTTTCAATATCGGCATTAATATCCTCAATATGCTTAATTGTAAGATAATGCAGCACAAGAGGACGGTTGAGACAGCAGTAAATTTGCAGATTACGCTTGCCGTTTTCCACTTTAAGATTATTTTTAAAAACAAAATATCTAGCTCTATTCTGTAGAAAAGGAATTCTTTTAAGCAGCCGTTCAGGCAGCGGACGAAGCAGAATCTGTCTGAACAAAAAGCCCGTTGCAGCAGACGCCAAAAGGGTATAAACAAACACGAACAAATTCTGCACGCCTGCAATGAACGCCGCCCAAATCAAGAATCCAACCGAACCGCCCAAAAAGCCGGCGAACAGAGAAAGCAGATTCACCTTAGAGCGTTCTTTTTTCTTAGGAAATTTTTTTTTCAAAAGCCGATGACCGACATCAAGCGAAACGCCGCCAAACATCAAGCTGCTAGCCGCCGCCTGAAAGCAGCAGAAAAACACAAGTGACGGATTAGCGGCAGCAATAGTCGCCATAAGAGCCACCACCGCCGCGCACATCACGGCGGCACGTTTTGAAAACTCTTCGATAACCTCTCTAGTCACCTCGCCCGCGCGGATATCCTCAACCATTTTAGAGTTAGCGAAATCACGCTCCAACTCAGCAAGCTGCTCAAAGGTATCCACACGCTTTTCGCAAACATCGTTGGCATCTCTCTGCAAAAGCTCCCTATGATACGCAGTAAGCCAACGCTTCTCCTTAGCGGTTTCGAGCAGCTCCATAACGCTCTCGTCCTCCACAGGAGAAGTTTCGATAGTATAATCATCGAACTTATTGCGGTAGATATTAATTTCTTTAAGCTCATTATCGAGTCTAAGCAAATCATCTTTAAGATTATTAACCTTATTGTTATACTGATCTCTTTCCTCAATATACTCTTCTTTCTTCTTATTCACATTAGCAAAAGCCATATGCTTTGCCCGAAAGACCTCCTGAGCAATCAGCACATCGAGGTTATCCTGAGTTTTCTGCCAATTTTTCTTTTGTTCTTCGATAGCGTCGTCATGAAGCTTCCGCTGCTGCGAGCGGTTATCGAGGGCAGACTGTTCGAGAGCTTTAAGCATAGCGAGCTTACTGTCACGCTGCTGTTCGAGGGGAATAATTTTCTTATCATACCTAGCCTTATCATAAGCCTTATCGTCAAAGCTATACACAGCGCTGAGATAATCGCTGTAGGTCATATTGGAGATAATCTCGCTGTCATCGTCCTCCTCATCGGGATCATTAGCGGAAGCGATAGAGGGGTCAAGCGGATCGCTGTCACGCGGCAGTTCATATTCAAGAAATTCATCGCTGTCGTACAAAAAAGATCATCTCCTTTCAAAATTAAAATTACATCTATAAAAGAAAAGTCATAGAATCATCATACTGCAAAATTTTATAATTAACAACACTTTATAACATTTTACAATATTTTAATAAATATGTCAATCCTTTGCATAAATGTAACGCATTTACAAAAAATTTAAACTAGAGTTTTCCACTCGTTCATTGAAAAAAAGTTACTGATAAATCTGCTTATTTAGACATACAAAAAAATCCCCAACGAATACACCCATGAAAGCCCCTCTGCCCACACCAGATATAAATATACTCGAAAGCGTTAAGATTTAGCAATTATCTTTCTCAGACCGACAATTCGCAAGCTCTTGCCTGTTTTTATTTGAACCGAAAGATAATATCTTAAGGATTGCTTTAATTTATTTATTCTAAAAAAAGTTTAT
>CACYEJ010000016.1 GCA_902773395.1 uncultured Ruminococcus sp. | reverse complement strand
GTTGTCCCTGCAGTCATTTCGATGCTTGGAAATATGAATATGTAAAAATCACAGCGTCAGCCATTTGGAAAGGCTGCGCTAAGGACAATGAAAGGAGGTGAGCATAATGGGAAAGTTTATCAAAAAACTCGACAGATCGATCGTAGACGCAAGAATCAGACTTGCCGAGCTTATGTCGAAGGAGGATGGTATGGAAACTCTGGAGACGGTAATTGTAGTTATTCTGGCTATCGTTGTTGCGGGTGCCGTCATAACCATGATTGGTAAGAATCAGGATGAGGGTATTCTCAAACTTATTTATGATAAAATAAAGGGTTTGATCGAAAATCTGGGCACAACACAATAATAATTTATTGTTTTTTAATGTGTTATAAGGCTTTATTGCTTTAAATGACAAATGACCGGTCGTCCCATACCGGCGGCCGGTCGGTTTTCAAAAACCCACAAGGCTTAAGGAAACACTGAACAGATCACGCCCGGCGGATCGTGTACTCATCGTGCTTGTTCTCCATGGATACTCGATCTGATCGGTGATTCCTTGATTGTGAGCTTTTGAAAGCCTGAAAATGTGAGCTTACTATAAAAAATAGAGGTGCGTTTTATGCGTTCGGGATATGTATCAAAAGTAAAAAAATCGGTGCGCCGATTTATAAAGGACGAAAGTGCAGCAGAATTGATTGAAGCCGCGATCATTTATCCGGTCGTTATTTTGTTTTTGTTTTTTCTTATTTACATAGGATTGTACATAATGCAGAATATGACTGTAACGGCTTACGCGGAAAAAGTCGCCATGCTGGCGGCGAGAGAGGTATCACACCCCGGATATCTCGATATGTTTGTGGAGGGTGAGAATGTTTTCAACACATCTGCCACAGAGGGTGATTACGGAGTCGAGACGAGCGCCAACAATGTAATAATTCTTAATACTAATGTAAAAGATGTTGATCCGAAACCATATCGCTACTGGTCGAGTAATCCGCTTGGTGAAAAATCGGGCGCTTATGAGAGCATAATGCGCGAGGTAGTCAGAAATAATTCACTGCTCGCTACAGACGGCGCGTTAGAGGTAAAGGTTCGCTGTGACAATCAGATCGTAACTCAATACATAGATGTTGAAGTGACCCAGCGAATGATGGAATTTCCGGTGCTGACATTTTTCGGGATAGAAAGCCCGACATTGTCATATAAGGCAAAAGCGTCGGTGAGTGACACAGATGAGTTTATCCGCAACATTAATTTCGCGGCAGATGCTATTGAAGAGATAGCCTCCCGATGCGGTATTGATACATCTGAGGTTCATAATTGGGTAAAAAAAGTTAAAGATGTTATGGATAAACTGAAGTAAAACAGCTGATTATTCAAAGCGAGGGCTTAATGATGATGAAGTTTATGAGAAAGAGCAAGGGGTTTATTTCTATTTTTTTGTGTCTTGTGCTTTTGCCTATGGTCACATATTCAACGATGGTAATTGACGTTTCGAGAATACAAAACGCAAGGGCGCTTGTAACATCGGCAGGAGATCTGGCGATGAATGCCGGCATGTCCGAATATCATAAGACGCTGCAGGAGATGTACGGAATATTTGCAACGAACACAAGCGACGAAGATCTTGAAAAAGCGCTGGCAAATTATTTTGCCAAAACGATTGAGGGGTCTATCGGTACGTCTGATCTGAAAGAACAAGAATATATTCAGGCATTTTCCCAGAAATTTATGCAGGAAATATTCCAAGCGAATGGAGATGGTACATTTAACGGCGTTGAATTTACCAATTTCATGCAGATGGTTCTTGACGCTCAGGAAGAAGCGTCTAAAGGCTTTGAATATGGTTGTGTTGACAATTCATCTCCGGCAAATCCTGCTGTCATGAAGCAGCAGATCGTCGATTATATGAAGTATAAAGGACCTGTTTCGTTGTCTATGAATCTTTTGGACAAAGTCTACTCCATGAGAGGCGCAAAGAAACAGTCCGAAGTAGTTGAAAAAAAGCTGGATTATACAAAAACGCTTGACGATATTACAGACCCGTGTGAAAAGGCATTTAAAGCTGTTTACGGAGAAGATACAGATTATAGCACAGAAGACTCGAAGAAGGGCTATAATGACTATGTGGATGACTACAATAAAAAGTTCCTGAGCACAGGTAAAGATTTTGAAAATGGTCTGGCGAGTGATTCGAAGGCATACCAGTACATTAAAGACAACATGGAAAAAATGACCGAGTTTGCTGTGTATTATACGGTTGCTATGATAGCCTCGGGACAGATTGATATGCCGAACGGTGCAGCCGGCTATAATATGAGCACTGCAGGTCTTAAGGGCTTGAATTATAGAGCCTTTGAAGACCTGATGACGAAGAATCATAACGACCTCACTGCCGAATACCATACGGTCGATGCCTGCTGTGAGGTTCTTGACAAACTGATGACCGGAAAGACAAATCCTGCTTATTCATATTCAAATGGTTATGCTAAGAACAGTACAACTTCCAGTGAAACAAATTCGCACGACTTTATTGATTCTGAACTTGCTAATTTATTGGGCGGTATGCAGATCAAAGTTAAATTGACGACAGATACCAAGTATAAACTTACGTGGTCGACTTCCACAAATGATACAAATACAAGATATATAAAAGAAGCGAAGGTTGAGTCGGCAACGCTGGAATCAAGCAACAACAACCCTGACATGAGTAAAGACCTGATTACACAATGGAAAGAGTTAATCAAGTCCCCCGTCGGTCAGGATTACGCTGCTGTAAGCGAGGCGGACGGTAAGGCGTTTGATCTGATTCTGCAAACTTTGGATAAGGATGAAAAGTACAAAAGTATTAAAAAAAAAAATAAAAAAAAAAAAAAGATAAATGATCTTAAAGGGTGGTTTAACTCAAGTTGGGATGACTATGATCAGCATATAGCTACTAGCATAGAAGCTAAGAAAAATGATTTAAAAAATGAGTTAGATCCAAATAGTCCAATTAAAGAAAGATATGATTATGTAAATTCTGAAACGGGTCGGGAACAGCTCGCAGCGATTCAATTATTGGAGGAAGAAGTTAATCAATATGATAATGTAACAATACCCCAACTTCAGGCGGACTTGGACGCAAAGAATAATGAATACGCTAAATGTCAAAATATATACGAGAATTATGTTGCTTTATTAGATTTTGACGACAAAACTCTGGTAAAAGACATAAAGAGTATTATAGACAATGAAACATTTTTCAGTGAATTGAGAGATGAATTAGCCGATATACTTAACGAAAACGGTACTGACGCCGAGAAAATTAAAGATGCTTTTGAAAGCAAGAAGACTCTTTGGGAAACAAGAAAGAGCGAAGCTGAAGCGGAAAAAAATACTGCGAATCAAAACTTAAACAATGCAAAAACAACTCGTAATAACACGGATAGCGCCAGAAGCGCAAAACAAGATAGTTACAATGTTAGAATACAAGAAAGTGAAAATGCGCTCGCACAAGATGCAGAATATATTGTAAAAAATGAAGAAAAATATTACGACAAGCAGGTGAAAAAAGAAGTTGTTGCAAAGCTTGCGGAGGAGCTTAACGGAATAGACGGTGAATTAAGAAGTTTCCTTGATAATAATCTTTCGTCACGTGTTGGCGAGTTTAAGGAGCATGGAAAGCCGTACTTGAAAAATGCTATGACGCAGCTGCAGGGTATTTATGTTTGTGTTTGCAACGCATATAATTTTGCTGATAAAGCTGATGCAGCATTGGGGGAGGTACTGAACCACTATGACGCCATTGAAACCGCACTCCAAAATTGGAAAAAATCAGCCAGTGAGGTCGAGGACAACACGACAAAGGTTACAATGGTCAACGATGCAAACAATACATCTTCCGGCTTGAAAAAAGAAGATATACAAAATGCAAGAAAAGCTGCCAAGAACAGGGCGAATTATTTTAAGAACCTGAAAGACATGCTTGAATGCATTAAGTTTTTTGGGGACGGACAACTGATCGACAAAAGCAAAACTATCAATTTCCAGGTTACCGACGCTCATGTAAATAATGTTTACACAAAGATCCTTGCTCATAATGCACAAAATGGATTGGGCTTTGTGCGTAATGAAGAAACGGATAGAAGAAAACACGATGCAATCAAAGCAAGCGCAGAGGATTCCAAGAGTAAAGATCTTGTTCGAGTTCATTTGAGCGATTCAAGAAATAATAGCAAAACCCCTGAAGCTTTTGAATGGAAGCCGAGCACCACATCTTTGGCTAAAGAAAATGATTATGAAATCAAGTTCGGCGATATGATGGAGGGCTTTAAAACCGTTTCTATAGGATCTGACGAATCGTATGATTATGAAGTTTTCTTCAAGGTGCTTATAAATATTGTCAAGCCAAAGGAAAATAATGACCCTGAAGCAAAAGCGAAAGCCGACAACATTAAACAATTAAAAAACGATGCTATTAATGATAAAGGAGAAATGCCGAGTACTTCTTCCTCGGGCTCGGGCTCGGGCAAGGTTGAGAAGCAGACGAGCACTGCAGAGACTGTTCAATATAAGGACGACATATTGGCAAGTGCACAAAAAAGCATTAACGAGTACGGTGAAAACGGAGGGAGATGTGAAGACAACACCAACGATGCAGGTGATGAACGCAAAGACGTCGACCTGTCAGGAAATAAGAAGCAATTAAACAAAAACAGCGACAAGGCAAAGGAATCCATGAATCAGGCAGGTAATTTGCTTGATAGTCTGAGCAGGCTTGGAAGAAATGCTCTGCAGGATGCGTATCTGGAAGAATATTTTACCGAGATGTTTACTTGCCAGACGGATATCTTATACAAAAATGTTGAAACAAATAATGCCAAAATGCTCAACGGTGTTGCGATCAAAGAGATGTACCTAAGAAATACCGCATGGTATGGCGGCGAGATCGAGTATATAATCTGGGGCGGCAGCGGCGCCGGATCAGCAAAGATCAAAAATGAGGTTGCTATCTATGCGCTGAGGCTGGTATTCAATTTGATCTACGCATTTACAGCGGCGGATATTCAGGAATTTACTTTATCTGCAGCAACAGCTATAGCCGGTTGGACTGTTGTCGGTGTACCGCTGGTTCAGGTTTTACTTACAGTAGGTCTGGCAGCTGCCGAGAGTGCCTTGGATCTTGTTAAGCTGAAAAACGGCGAGGACGTTGCTATTTATAAAAATGCGAGTACATTTGTGTGTTCTCCTTCAGGTGCACTTCAACAAGCACTTAAAACAGTCGCGGATTGTGCCATCGAAGCAGGCACTGAGTATGCTCAGAAAAAGATAGATGAAACGGTTGAGAAAATTGCTGATTCGTCCGCGAAAAAAATCGAAGATATAACAGATGATCTGAAGGACGAGTTAAAGACAAACTTTGTTGATGCACAAGCCGAAAACCTCGCATCAACTGTTAAGAATATGATAGCGACACCGATTATAGATCAACTCAGACCGGTATTTATTCTGAAGGACACTGCTCAGGACAAGTTTGAAGCAGAGGTCAAAAGTAAAGTGGATTCAGCTTTTAATAGTATCAGGTCTTCTATTGATACTTTAGATAATGATATTGTAAAGGCTGTAGCAAATAAAGTTCTCGATGTATTAGAAGTACAAGTACGAGGAGAATTGAGCCAAGCTGAATGCTCCATATTTGCTATGGATATCAATAAATTTGCTGATCACATAAATAAGCAAATAGATAAAGTTATAGAAGACAATGCAACATTTATAGATTCCAAGCTGGATGTGGTCAAGAGTAATTTTGACACCGAATTGGAAAAATACAAGGATCAATCTGTCAATAAGATCAAGGAGATAACAGCTAAATCTACAAAGTCCGCAGCCGAGACATTGTCAAGCAAGTCTACTAAGTTAATCGACGATACGTTAGACCAGCATTTGAAAGAGATTAATGTCAATAAAGTTGACTCCTCTTCAAGCGGTGCCATTACATTGAACTATAAAGAGTACTGCAAGATATTTGTTTTGATCGGCTTGATAAGTGAACAGAACCAGGCTGCAATGCTTCAGAGATGCGCGGCGCTTTGTCAGGTGAATGTTCAGCATCCCGGCGAAGGAAAATTTGATGCGGATGAAAGCTTTGAGATGGTTAAGGTGAATACTGTAGTTACGGTTCACGCAAAGGTAAAGCTCGGAACACTGTTCCCTTGGGGCGTTACCTTGAGCGAAAACGGAACAGGTGACAGTTCCGTTAACCTTACAAAGCTTGGCGGACATGAGGTTATCATTGATTATCAGGGAGTAAATGCATATTAACAAATATGCGGGTTTTCAGTTAGGAGAAGGTGAGATAATGAGGAAATTACGTTCCGGATTGCAGGATGACAGAGGTGCAATAGCAATAGAGGCTGTTATCTCAATGTTCTTTTTTACCATTGCGATTTTATCTATAATGTTTATGTCGCTTATGGTCAGAGCACAGTCAATGGTTCAGTATGCAATTTCGCAGGCCGCAAAAGAAATATCCGGTTATTATTACATTGTTGATAAAATGGGATTGGCGGCTTTTACATCGAATCGATCGAGCGCGGATACGGGCGAAGCAAATGAATTAATCGGGCAGGCGAACAGCATTGTAAAAAGTGCGGTGGAATTTTCCGGCAGTGAAGAGAATTCCACAAATATTGAACTTCATCTTGAGAGAGTAGATGTAGATTCGGTGAAGCAGGCTGCAAATTCATTGAAAGATATGAATGTGAAGGATCAGCTTACAAACACCTTGAGTATCGTAGCCAGATCTTTGATTAATCAGGGTGTGTCTAAATACGTTGCACCATTGGTTTGTAAGACTATTGTTCCGAAATATATGGGCGGAAGCCGTGATGCAGCTGATGCACGTTTGCAGGCGTTGGGAATTGACGGCATAGATTCAATAGATTTTTCATGGTCATCTTTCTTAAGAGACGGAAGAACTATACAGGTTGTTGCTATGTACAAAATGGATCTTTCAAAGCTGTCGTTAGGCATGGTGCAAGGCGAAATAGCGTTTAAGCAGGTTGCAACTACTGCGGCATGGGTCAAGCCTG
>CACYEJ010000015.1 GCA_902773395.1 uncultured Ruminococcus sp. | reverse complement strand
ATCTCTCAGAAGGGTCTTGCAACATCAACTCTCACAGGTAACGGCCCTAACGCTCAGGTAGCAGTATTGGTTGACGGTAACCCGATCGTTCTCAGCAACGCAAGAAACGGCTCAACACTTGAAGTTGACCCTGATGCAGTAGTATGCTGGGTAGGCGGAGATCCGGGCTTCAAGATGGATCTTTCTTGGAAGAACCTCATCGGACAGGCTTCCGGTGAATCCTATATGTTTGAGTGGACAGGCAACAATCCTGCAACTGTTATCATTCAGCCTCAGGAAAGAACATCAGGTGTTAATATCGGTATGGACGGCGGCTCCTCAGGTCAGAGAGCTTCCAGACAGCAGAATCAGACTCTTGGCGGTGCAGCTCAGAGCGTACAGGGTACACTCGGTCAGCTCGGCAACATGGTTGGCGGAATGGGCGGCAACATGGGCGGCATGGGAGGTGCCGGCGGTGCTGGCGGTCTTGGCGGCTTAGGCGGTCTTGGCGGTATGCTCGGTCTTTAATTTTAAGTTATAATTTATTATGTAATTTGAAGTATGCGCCGTTTTGCTTATAATATAATACTTTTGCGAAAATGGTGCATACTAATAATACACTGGTCTTGAATCAAAATAAGGGAGGAATTTCATTATGCCAGTTAGTTTAAGCAAGGGCGGCAAGGTAAGTTTAGCAAAGGTTGCTGCTGATGCAGGTATCAGCAGTCTTACAAAAATCATGGTTGGTCTTGGTTGGGACGTAAACCGTTATGACGGCGGCGCTCAGTTTGACCTTGACGCAGCAGCATTCATGCTTGCAGGCACAGGCAAAGTTAGAAGCAGTGATGACTTTATTTTCTACAATCAAAAAATAGGTCCGGGCGTCGAGCATATGGGCGACAACAGAACAGGCGAAGGCGAAGGCGACGACGAGGTTATCAACGTAGACCTTAACGCTGTTCCTGCTGATATTGAGAGAATCAGCTTTACAGTTACAATCGATCAGGCTGAGGAAAGACGTCAGAACTTTGGTATGGTCGAGAATTCCTACATTCGTGTTCTTGACGCTGCTACAGGAACTGAGCTTATCAAGTATGACCTCGGTGAGGATTTCTCTGTTGAAACAGCAGTTGTAGTTGCAGACTTGTACAGACACAACGGCGAGTGGAAGTTTAATGCAATCGGCAGTGGCTTCTCCGGTGGTCTTAATGCGCTCTGCGCTAATTTTGGCGTTGATATTGGTTAATTGATTTAGAAAATCATAAACACAAATTAAGGCTTACGGTTTCTTATTCCGTAAGCCTTTTTATTATTTTGCATTCTTAATAAATTGAAAATTATCCTTAATATAAATAATTCCCGAAATAACAGTCAATAATGCCGATATCCACAGAAGCACCTGATTTATCAATCCCATTACATCATACATATTATCTGCACCAACCAGCCCCAGCTCTGCAATAAAGCCATTCAACAACACAACAATAACAGCAATCATCTGAGATACTGTCTTTGCCTTGCCCCACATATTAGCGGCAACTACTTTACCGCTTTCCACTGCTACCAGCCGTATTGACGTAACTGTAAACTCCCTGAAAAGCACAATAATTATAAACACCGCATTAATAATATCAAGCTGAATAAAGCATGCAAACGCAGAGATAACCAGAATCTTATCCGCAAGCGGATCTGCGAATTTGCCGAAGTCCGTCACCATGTTGTATTTTCTTGCAATCTTTCCGTCGAGCATATCGGTAATAGACGCAACGGCAAAGATAATAAGCGATATCAAATATCTGTACGGAATAGTATCTATAAGAAGCACCGCCACAAAAAACGGAACTAATATTATTCTCATCAAAGTTAGTTTGTTAGGTAAATTCACTGTAATTCCCCCCAACAAATCAATTAATCATCTCGCCAATCGGGTCACAGTTCAGGAAATCGTCTATTCTAACCTTGACAATCTCCCCCTCATACGGCTTTCTGTTGGCACAAGTGAAGAATACCTTTCCGTCAACATCAGGAGAATCTGCCTTACTTCTGCCAAAGAAACATTCTGCATAACGGTCAAAGCCCTCAACAAGCACATCAAGCTCCTTGCCAATAAGAGTTTCGTTGTATTTCTCCATGATAAGCTGCTGCTGTTCCATAAGGATATCGGCACGCTTCTCTTTAACGTCCTCGTCAATCTGTTCGGGCATTCTTGCGGCTGGGGTATCCTCCTCCTGAGAATACGGAAAACAGCCCATTCTCTCGAACTTAATCTCATTTACAAACTCCGACAGCTCCGTGAACTGTTCCTCTGTTTCTCCTGGGAATCCTGCAATAAAGGTTGTTCTAAGCACAAGATTTGGAATTCTCTCTCTAAGCTTTTTGATAAGAGCGGTAAGCTCCTCACGGCTGCCATGTCTGCCCATTCTTTTGAGAATTTTCTCGTCACAATGCTGCAAAGGCATATCAATATATTTGAGCAGCTTGTCCTCTGTTGCGAATACCTCAATCAATTCGTCAGTGATACATTCGGGATAGCAGTAAATAACTCTCACCCACTCCAGCTTATCAATTTTACAAAGCTGTTTAAGCAGCTCAGCCAGCTTATAATCGCCGTAGATATCAACTCCATATTTGGTGGTATCCTGAGCGATTACGATTAATTCCTTAACGCCGTTATTCTCCGCAAGCTGCTTTGCCTCATCGACAATACTCTGCATATCACGGCTTCTGTACTTGCCTCTAATCATAGGAATTGCGCAATAGGTACATCTATTGTCGCACCCCTCGGCAATTTTCAAATAAGCATAGTAATAAGGCGTACTCTGAATACGTTCTCCTTCGAGTTCAAGCAAACATTTATCGGGAAAAGACTCTACCTTTTCTTTCTCGAGAACCTTTCCAACTATTTCAGCAATTTCAGAATTTGCGCCGATACCGACAACAGCGTCGATTTCGTACAGCTCTTTCATCATCTGTTCTTTATATCGCTCAGCAAGGCAGCCTGTAGCGATAATACCCTTAATCTTACCCTCTTTTTTAAGCTGAGCAAGCTCCAGAATTTCATCTATACTCTCCTGCTTGGCACTCTCGATAAAGCCGCAGGTATTGATAATTGCGACATCTGCCATTGCCGCCTCTTCAACGATTTTGTAACCAGCCTGACGGAGAGTATAAAGCATCATCTCCGCATCAACACGGTTCTTGGCGCAGCCCAAGCTGACCATTCCTACTGTATGTGGCATCTCTGTAACCCCTTTTTACCAATCATTTTCTTCAAACTCCGACAAGGCGGATTTAATATCGCTCCAACCATAACCCAGTCTTTGTAAAGCGGCGACTGCTCTTCGTCTGCCCTTTTCATCGTCCAGCTTATCGGCATACTTTCTCTCGATTATTTCGACAATCTGCTCAACTTCATCAACCTCGAACTCGTCTAAAATCTCATCGCACAAATCCCTGTCAATACCCTTTTCAATCAGCTTATACCTAGCGCCCTTAACAGAAAGCTTTTTAAGATATATCAAATCATGAGCCAGCCGTCTTGCATAATTTTCATCGTTTACAAGACCAAGCTCCTCCATACGCTCACAAACCTCTTCGGCAGCGTCCTGTGAAGAGTCTTTTTTTATCTTATCCATTAGCTGTTTTTTGGAGTAATCCCTACCTGAAAGCAGCCACAAAGCTCTTTCCTTTGCGCGCTTATAATCAGATTTCTCAATAAGCTGATGAAGCTCATCATCGTCAAGCTCACTGCCGACTCTTATGCCGTTCTCCGCCAAAGTCACCGTATCCAGCTTCATAGCATATTCGCCGTCAATATACACCAGACTAAGCGACTTCTTAACAGGCTTTAATTCTGTAATCTTCATTATTCTTCATCAACAAATATATCAATATTAGCATCGCTGGAACTCGTTTCATTAGAAGACTCTGCCCCACTGCCCTCATTCAAATCTGCTTCGATATCAATATCATCATACTCCGGATCTGCT
>CACYEJ010000014.1 GCA_902773395.1 uncultured Ruminococcus sp. | reverse complement strand
CTACGCTGATTTGTTTCGTCAGCGACGGGGCTCTGCCCTCGACCCGCAAACTTTTGAAAAAGTTTGATCAAAACTTTAATATGCCAGATTTTTTAGATTTTGAGTATATATCACTTTGGCCGAATTTGTGTCGCTTACTATAAAATCAAACTTTAACAGACTTTTTGTATTATCCATGTAATATAGGAATAACAATAATTGGTGTTTAGCATGATTGCTATTCCTTTGCATTGTGTAATTTTATGCAGGAAAGGCGATTGCTTATGATTCAGTTTAAAAATGTTTCTAAGACCTATCCCAATGGTACTCACGCCCTAAGTGACGTGAATATCAATATTGAGAAAGGCGAATTTGTATTTATTGTGGGAGCTTCGGGAGCAGGTAAAAGTACATTCCTAAAGCTCATTATGAAAGAGGAGCAGCCCTCATCAGGAGAAATTACCGTAAACGGCGTAGATATCACTACGATGAAAAGAAGCAGAGTTCCGTATTTACGCCGAACTATGGGTATCGTTTTTCAGGACTTCCGGCTTATTGATAAGATGACTGTGTTCGATAACGTGGCTTTTGCTATGCGTGTTATAGGAGCAAGACCCAGAGCCGTAAAGAAAAGAGTGCTTTATATTTTGGGTCTTGTTGGACTAAAGGACAAAGCGCAGCGCAGACCGGCTGAGCTTTCGGGCGGCGAACAGCAAAGAGTAAGCCTTGCCCGTGCGTTGGTGAATAATCCCTCGCTTATTATTGCCGATGAGCCTACAGGTAATATTGACCCCGAAATGTCTTTTGAAATCATCGAGCTGCTCAACGAGATTAATAAGCAGGGTACTACTATAATCGTAGTTACTCACGAGCATGAGCTTGTTCATAAATTTAAAAACAGAGTTATAGAGATAAACGGCGGTAAGGTTGTTTCCGACAGCGGAGCACCCTCGGAGAAAGCTTTTGTTCCAATTGAAATTTCTCAGGACGATTTAGCCGAAATACCGGAGGAAATTGCCGGTGAAATAGCTGATGTTACGGCGGCTGAGCTGAGCGAAGAGGCTTTGCAGGCAATAGTGCAGGGGGAGGACGATGACGAATGAAAGGCTTAGGTTATTTGTTAAAAGAGGGCGTTAGAAACGTTTGGTCTAACCGTATGATGTCGCTTGCGTCAATCGGTGTGCTTGTGTCGTGTTTAATTATTACTGGTGCTGCCGTGCTGCTTTCGATGAATGTAACGAGCGTTGTGGAATCAGTGGGCAAGGATAATCAGGTAACTGTCTTTCTGAATGACGATGTTCAGGAGCTTGAGGCTGTTATGGAAATTGGTCCGGAGATTCGCAAGCTTGATAATATATCAGATTGTACTTTTTACTCCAAAGATGAGGCAATGGAACAGCTCAGAGAAGAGCTGGGTACGCTTTTTACAGAATTGCAGGGCGAGGATAACCCCTTGCCGCACGCTTTCCATGTGACTATGGTTGATTTGTCACAATATGACGATACTGTCGAAAATATTACGGGCGTCAACGGCGTGTATAAGGTGAGCGATAGAAGCGATGTTGCTAGTAAGCTTACAAGTTTGAATGACCTCGTAACTCAAATAGGCTTGTGGATTGTTATTGTTTTGGGCTTGATATCTCTGTTTATCATTAGTAACTCCATTAGAATGACAATGTATTCAAGACGATTTGAAATTAGTATTATGAAATCTGTAGGCGCTACCGACTGGTTTGTAAGAATTCCGTTTGTAATTGAGGGCGTTGTGCTTGGTCTTATTTCGGGAAGTATCTCTTCTGCTATTATCGCATTTTTCTATGAGGGAATGATAGTTGCAGTTCAGTATATCATACCGTTCTCAGAAATACCATACTCCGAGGTTGCGGTGAAGATGTCGCTTTCGTTCATTTTTATGGGAATGTTCGTAGGCGCGTTGGGTGCGGCAATTTCTATTACAAGATATCTGAAAATGGAGGGAGGAGAAATACTTGGCTGGTAAATTATTCTTGAAAATTATTGCAGGCTGTCTTACTCTTACAATGATTGGCTTGGTGAGTTCCGTGATTGGCAGAGCCGATTCTCTCAGCGATTACGAGCAGAAGCAGAAAGACCTTGACAAAAAGGCTCAGGAATATCAGGATATAATTAACAGCACCGCAAGCGATATTGCCCAAAAGGAAGAGTACAAACAGGCTCTATTAAGCAAAATAACTGTGCTCAACGAGCAGATTATTTCCGGCAGAGAACAGATTGCCGAGCTTGACGCTGAGATAGGTGATTTGCAGGCTGAGATTGATTCTTCCCGTGAGCAGATTTCCGGAAAGATTGATATGCTAAAGCAGCGGTTAAAGGCGATATATCTTTCCGGCGAAACAACATCGCTTGAAATTATTCTTGGAGCAAAGACGTTTGAGGATTTTCTCGATAAGATTGAGCTGGTTTCTTATATGTCAAACTCCGACAAGAAAATGATTGAACAGCTTCAAAACGATATTGACTTTATCAATAAAAAGCGTGAAAGCCTTGCCGAAAAAAAGGATTCTCTTTCACAGGAATCCGAAAAGCTCAGCAAGCGTCAGACAGAGATGCAGAAGCTCATTGACGAGAATGAGAAGCTTCTTGAAAATCTCTACAAAAGCAATGCCGGAGCACAGGACCACCTTGACGAAACAAATGCTGAAAGACAGCAGATTGAGGATCAAATCAAGGCGTACTATGCCGATAAGGCTGCACAGGAGCGAAACGCTAAGCTTGCAAGCGAAGCTCAGGCAAAGCTTGCTGCAAGCCGCGCGGAGCTGGAGCAGAAAAATACCAGCAGTCAGACTTCATCACGCAATTCCTCTTCAAATACAACAACATCTCAGGTGACGTCACGCTACTCGTCAGAGAGGACAACTTCAAGTACAACTACATCTCGTTATCACGTTTCATCGAGATATGTGTACTCCGAATACGAGTCGTCTGAAGATGAGTACAGCAGCTATATTCCCGAACCGTCATCAGAAGAGCCTGAGCCTGAGCCAGAGCCGTCCTCTTCCGAGCCGGAACCGATTTATACTCCGCCTGTATCATCGGGCTACGTGTGGCCTGTACCGGGGCATTATACTTTATCGTCCGTATGGAACGAGGACAGAACAACGTATAATCACGGCGCTATTGATATTTCGGACGGCTCAATTATGAATGCCGAGGTTGTGGCTGCCGAATCGGGTACGGTAGTTCTCTCGTATTCTGATTGTCCGCATAACTACGGCAAAGACGGAAGCTGCGGCTGCGGCGGCGGTTACGGCAACTACATCATGATTGACCACGGCAACGGCAAGGCTACGCTGTACGCACACATGACATCGCTCGCCGTGACTTCCGGTGACTACGTGCAAAAGGGGCAGTTAGTCGGCTACGTTGGAACAACAGGCTGGTCAACCGGACCGCATCTTCATTTTGAAACAAGACTTAACGGCGAGAAATATAACCCTATGACCGAATACCCGAATATGTAGGATATGCAAAAAATATGCCCGTATGAGAAAAAAGGCTTGACAACCGTGCGTTAGTGTTATAAAATAATTATGTGTGTAAATCCTGTCGATTTTTGCGGGGGATTTAATTGAATAAATTTCGATGATCAGTACATTATACTAAAAAGAGAATGGTTTTTATGAGGAGTGATTTTTCCGAATGATGAAAAAAAAGACAACGTTTGGCTTCGCCTTGACGTGTGTTCTCGTTGCGGCTGCCATTGCGTTCACAGTAGGTTATTTGGTTGCGGGAAATAAAGTTAAAAAAATTACAGATACTGCCGCCACAGGCATAAACAACCCTCAGCTTGAAGAGGTTGAAAAGGTGATTAAGGAGAATTATCTCGGCACAATCAATGAGGACGAGCTGCTCAAGGGTATGTGCAAGGGCTATGTAGACGGCTTGGGTGACAGCTCCGTTAAATATGTTACAGCTGATGAATACGCTAATATGAACAAGAGTACGTCAGGCGAAACGATTATTTACAGAAACTTTGGCAAGGGTATTGGCTATATGCAGTTTATGGGATTTACAGATTCTACTAAGACATCTTTCTCAAACGCCCTGAACGACTTTAGCAATTCCGGCATTAACAAGGTTAATATGCTTGTGTTTGACCTTAGAAACTGCGATACGGGCGATATTGAGGTTGCAGCTCAGCTTCTTGATATGCTTCTTCCTGAGGGCGAAACTATTGTCGGCGTTGACAAGGCTGGCAACAGAACAGTTCTTTACACATCGGATCAGAGTGCCATTGACTATGATATCGCTGTTCTCGTAAACGGCAATACATCGGGTGTGGCAGAGATTTTTGCTTCCACTCTCAATGCTTACGGCAAGGCTATTATCGTAGGTACGCCGACAAAGGGCGATTGTGTTCGTACAGACGCAATTCCGCTGAAAAACGGCGACTATATTCTTATTCCTAATCTTTACTATGTTACAAAGGGACAGCAGACTTATTCAAATGCCGGCGTTGTTCCTACAAATATTGTAGAGTTGAGCGTTGCGGATCAGAAAGCTTTTGACTCCTCTACACTTGACATTTCAGTAGATCAGCAGTTCTTGGCAGCCGTAAAGGCTTTGGGCGTGAATGATGTTGTACTGCCTGGTGCTTCTGATACAGATACTGATACTGATTCGAAGTCATCTACCAACACCGACAAGGATAAATCTTCTGATAAGGATTCTTCCGACAGCGATAAAGACACCAGCTCACAGGAAGAGCTTGATCCGTACTGGGACGATGAAGATTACTGGACAAGCAGCACGTCTGTTGATTACAACGAAGACTACGACTACGACGAAGATTATTATGACGAAGACTATGATGAGGACTGGGAATAATCCTTAAAGTAAGATAATTATATTAAACGGCAGTGATAAAAAGCTGCCGTTTTTTGTTAGGAGAATATATAATGGAAAATTTAATTTTTGACGCACACGCACATTATGACGATGAAAAATTCGATGCAGACCGTGACGAGGTAATTGCCGCACTTACGCAAAAGGGAGTGGCGGCTGTTGTCAATAACGGGGTAGATATTGAAACCTCATTAAAGGCGATTGAATTTGCGGAGAGGTATCCACATTTTTATGCGGCGGTAGGTATACACCCTGAGAGTGTGACTGATATGGACATGTCTAAGCTTGACGAATATATCTCGCAAATTGAAAAGCTGGTTTCACACAAGAAGGTTGTGGCTATAGGGGAAACAGGCATTGACTATTACTGGGATATTCCGAAGGCGGAGCAGCACATTGTTTTTGAAAAGCAGCTGGAGCTGTCAAAGGCAACGGGCGTACCTATTGTTATTCACGACAGAGAGGCTCATGGTGACGTTATGGAGTACCTGAGGAAGTATCAACCTTATGGACTTTTGCACTGCTACAGCGGCTCTGTAGAGATGTTAAAAGAGGTTTTGAGGCAGGGGGATATGAGAATATCTCTGGGGGGTGCTGTTACCTTTAAAAACGCAAGAGTACCGGTGGAGGTGGCGAGAGAGGCGCCGATTGATAAGCTGCTGCTTGAAACAGACGCACCGTATCTTGCACCAGTGCCGTTCAGGGGGAAGAGATGTGATAGTTCGCTTATTATTTATACAGCGGAAAGAATTGCTGAGATTAGGGGTATGGAGGTAAATGATGTGTTGAAGTATACAAAGGAGAATGCTTGTAGATTTTATGATATTGATTTGTGATTAAACACAAAAACTTTTTTCAAAGGCAAGAGCCTGCATATTGCCGGACTGAGAACAATAAGTATAAGCAGCCAAAATCACCTGTAGAGCAATTAACCCTACAGGTGATTCGTATTTAGATATTAATTCATATTTCCGATAATATCAATAATTCCGTCAACAACACCATTGCTGGTCTTACCCTTTCATGAGCCTGTGACAATGTACGGCTGAATTGATGCTGCAAGATGATTAAGCGGCATTGTCTGTAAATATACCTTTCCCGGTCCCGTTACTACCGTGTTGAAAAGTCCCTCGCCGCCGAACAAAACGTTCTTTAGTCCCGGTACTTGCTGAATGGTCATTTGACAGGTTGCGTCCATTGCGGCAATGTAGCCTGTGTCAACAATAATCTGCTGTCCCGGCTGCAAATCGTATTCTACTACGTATCCGTCAAACTCTACAAATGCAATGCCTGTTCCCGAAAGACGCTGCATAATAAAACCCTCGCCGCCAAACAAACCTGCACCAAAACGCTTCTGGAAGAATACAGACAAGCTTACTGACATCTCGCTTGCAAGAAAACCTCTCTTCTGCACAATCATGTCATGTCCCGGAGAAATGGTAAACGCACGTATGCAGCCCGGCAGGCTCGATGCAAAGGCTATCATTCCCGGTCCGTTCTCAGCGGTGTAGATGTTCTGAAACATTCTCTCTCCTGAGAACATACGTCCGATTCCCTTTCCAATTCCGCCGTTGGTGGTGGTCTCCATTTTCATGTTTGATGACATCCAGCACATAGCTCCGTTCTCTGTAATTAAGCTCTCTTTCGGACCAAGATTACAGATTACAGCAGGCAAGGTGTCGCCTACAATGTTGTATTGCATATAGTTGCCCTCCTTTTTATAAAAACAGTCCGCCGTTGCAGTAAAATATATACTTTCGGCGGACTGAAAATGTTATGTTTAAAAATTAGTTTGTGATAGTCTGCTCTGTTTCCTTATCGAAGAGGTGAATCTTCTCAACGTCAATAGCAATCTGAACAACATCGCCCGGCTGCGCTGTTGATGTCGGAGCAACTCTCGCTGTAAACGGAATACCGTCAACGGAAACATAGAGATAAATTTCAGCGCCCATAAGCTCTGTTACTTCTACGCTTGCTTCGAGAACTCCTTCCGGATGCATAGCAATGTAATCAGGATCATCGTAAATATGCTCAGGACGAATACCAAATGTAACGTCTGTGTCAACATAATCCTCAAGCTGATAGTCAAGGTTCTTTGACTCAGGCAAACGGAGCTGATAGTTACCAAACTGGAGATAGTAGTCCTCGCCGTACTGAACGATTCTGCCGTCAGCAAAGTTCATTTGTGGTGAACCGATAAAGCCTGCTACGAATTCGTTACATGGGAGATCGTAGAGGTGCTGCGGTGTGTCAACCTGCTGAATAAAGCCGTCCTTCATAACAACGATTCTTGTACCCATTGTCATAGCCTCTGTTTGGTCATGGGTTACATAAATAAATGTTGTACCCAATCTCTGGTGAAGCTTAGAAATTTCTGTTCTCATCTGTGCACGCAGCTTAGCGTCAAGGTTTGACAGCGGCTCATCAAGCAAGAACACCTTAGGGTCACGGACAATAGCTCTACCCAGAGCAACACGCTGTCTTTGACCACCGGAAAGAGCCTTTGGCTTACGGTCAAGAAGATGATCAATGTCAAGAATTCTTGCAGCCTCTTCAACTCTTCTGCGGATTTCTTCCTTTGGAGTTTTTCTTAGCTTTAGACCAAACGCCATATTGTCATATACTGACATATGAGGATACAACGCATAGTTCTGGAATACCATTGCAATATCTCTGTCCTTAGGTGCAACATCGTT
>CACYEJ010000013.1 GCA_902773395.1 uncultured Ruminococcus sp. | reverse complement strand
ACAAACCTCGAAATCCTTGAAAATTGACAGTGCAGCTCTAAACAAATTGTTCTCGTCCGAGCTTAAAAAATATGCGGGAAACAAGAAAGATATTGTCAATATAGTAAACACCTCACGCACCCGTTGTGAAGTCAACAACCGCATCAATCAGAAGTACAACAACAGTCAGAGCAGGGTTATTATGGCTGCGCTGAAACCAATAATCAAAAATCTTCCCGGTCAATAATTTTATATGCTCACAACTTAACTGCGGTTATTTTGTGGGCTTTATTTTTTATAGGGCAAAGGAGATAGACAGTAAAACAAAAGCATCATTGAGTACAATATATAGTGCTCAATGATGCTTTATATTAATAAAAAATATGATTAGGCATTATAGCATAACAATAATATAGAACGTATCCGCTATAAGTAAGGAGAATTAATTCATATCTTGACCAGCCTTTGATTTCTTATCAACAAGACCAACGCTGCAGCGAAGAACAAACAGGCTGTCTGCACTTGTAATTTTATTATCAGAATCAACATCGGCAAGCTTAGTCATGAATTCATCGTATTTCTCAATGCCTACAGAAGCTCTAAGAATGGAGAGTGCATCATTTGACTTAATAGAACCGTCACCGGTAACATCGCCGTACATGCCCTTTACAATCTTAACAATTTTGAAGCTCTTGTTAGCAGTACCTGTATAATTGCCCTTACCTGTAATCTTGACAAAAGCAGGATTTTCATCTGTGCTTACATTTGTATTGTTTGTATAAGCTACGGTATAATCAGTGCCTTCAACAAGCTCAACTCCCATATAAGATACAGTGAATGCCGGAGTAATCTTCTGTGAAGTATACTCCTGATCCTCGATATCGCTGATTTCAATATCAGGATCTCCCAAATTCTTCTTTACAATTTTGAATGTTAATTCCTTAGTACCTGTATAATCGCCTATACCTGTAAGTTTAATTTTACCAGTACCAACAGCAGTATTATTCGAATACTCGCAAGTAAAGTCTATGCCCTCAAAAAGTTCAACATCATTTACTGTAATTGTCGGAAGTTCCGGTTCGTATTCTGTAATTTCAGGGGAATAAACCTGATCAGGAATACTGCCGCACACTGCATTTTTGATAGGTGCAACTACTACAGCTAAGCAAGGAGGAATAGTTTCTTTTGCACCGGATCTTGCAGTAATGACAGCCGTGCCAATACTATTAGCTGTTACTGTACCATCGTCAGAAACTGTTGCAATTTCGTCATCACTTGATTCCCAAATGCAGGTTGCACCCGATACTGCTTTTTCATTTTGGTCGTAAACAGTTGCAACAAGCTTTTTGCTAACAACCTTATTGTTTTCAAGTGTAAGCGTTAAAGTTGGCGGATTAGAATTTTTATCATAACCGCTGGTGAAATAAATATTTGAAGTTGTAAATACTTTGATAGTAGCCTTTGCTGTCTTGTGCGAAGCAGTAGTAACAGTAATAACAGCAGTATCGTTCTTCAAAGCTGTTACATAACCTGTAGGACTAACACTAGCAATAGTAGGATCACTTGATGTCCAGCTCTCTATGCTGTCGCTATGGTCAAACGGATTTGCCGGATTATCTGTTGTCAACAATGCTTCAAGCTGAACACCATCTCTGACGTTAAGAGGCTTACTGCTGATTTTTACACCATCGCTGTTTTGAATAACAACATTATTACAGCTCTTAACAACATCAAGATTAATTACTGCTTTTACATTTGGCTTAGTTTTTGCACTAGCTGTAAGTGTTGCAGTACCTAAAGAAGTACCGTGAATTGTTATTGAGTCACCCTCTTGTGGTTCGCCTGCGTTCTTGTTCGGGATTGTGACATAATCGTTCTCGTTGTTAGTGATTGTCCAGATAACTGTATCATCTGACTTATTGCCGTTTGCATCTTTCAAATCAGCTGTAAATGTAATATCCTGATTCGAGAAGATCTTCTGAGAATATGTACCCGAACCTGTCGGAAGTGTAACCTGATTGTTGTAAATATTTGCTTTAATAGAAATAAGGTCAGAAGCATTTCTGTTAGTTACTTTAAGAGTTGTTTCGGCAACAACATTGGAATATTTGCCTCTAACAGTTACTTTAGTAGAACCAACAGCCTTACCTACAACAATGATACTCTGATTGTTGGTTGATGTGATTTCTGCGATATTCTGGTTTTCAATTTCCCAGATAAGCTCATCATCTGTATTATCCGGATTAACTAATGCATGCAGCTCAGTAGAGACTGAGATTCTTGTTGCTGCTGGATTTGGTGTAATCTCAAGCTGAGTAATGCCCTTTTCGATAACAGTTACAGTACAATGCGCTGTAACATTCTCGTATTCACCGTAAACAGTGATTACAGCAGTACCCTTCTTTAATGCGGTAAGCGTACCGTTATCATCAACAGTAACAATTGACTTATTGTTTGACTGCCATACAAGTCTGTCAGTAATAGGCTTGCTTGCATTATTTCTGCCTACACCTATCGGAGTTAAGGTAGTTTTGTCACCTTTAACCATACCAATTTCTGAATTCTCAAAGCTAAGGCTCTTAGCCGGGTTGGAGGAGTGTCCAATTTTTGGTGTAACTCTCTGAATCTTAGCTCCGCAGACAGTACAAACACCCTCTTCCAAGCCTTCGTTATCATATGTAGCCGGCTGGAGTACTTTTACATTTTTAAGTGTTTTATGCTCACAATAGATCTCAAATTCTGCTGTAATAGTGCCGGTGTAGTTGCCTGCACCTTTGATTGTTACAGTAGCAGTTCCCGGAAGACGGTTGTTTTTGTAAGAAAGAGTGTAATCCTTTGTATTTTCAAGAGTGATACCATCGCATTTGATTACAGGGTCAGGAGTAATAGATACATTTGATCCCAAGCATTCCTGTGGAGCTATCGCCTCTATTGTGACTGATGAATCTGTAAGAGGTCTTGGCAAAATGCTGAACGGAACATTAATTGAACCTACAAAATTATTCATACCGGTAATAACAACCTTAGTATTCTTTGAACCTGGTTTTGTATTATCAACGTATGAAAGAGTATAGTCAACGTTCTCACGCAGGTTATTGTTGCCAACAGAAACTGTTGGGTGCGGTTCGTAAACTTCTTTTCCTGGTGTGTAAATCTCAGGCTCAATTGCATCAGCAAATACAGTAGTATCGTTAATCTTTGTGTAGCCTGTAGTATCCATAGGAGCGATAACTGTTAATAAGCAGGACTGCTCCTGAGGACCTGATTTTACAGTAAGAATAGTTGTGCCAACATCATGAGCTGTAACAACACCTTTATTATTAATAGTAGCAACGTCTTCATTTGTTGAAGACCATACTACATCGGCATCGCTTACAATTTTGTTGTCCTGATTTTTAACTGTAACTGTGAACGACAAAGTTCCGGTTAGTAATTTGTTAAGAGTTAGTGAGGCTGTTGGAAGTGAAGAAGCATTTGCAGCCGGCTTAACATTGTTGGAAATATTAACCGAAGATGTTGAGAAAACAGTTACATCTATAGTTTTCTTTAGACCGGAAGCTGTTGTTACTGAGATTGAAGCAGTACCGTTTGAAACACCTCTAACGTTACCGTTGCTGTCAACAGTTGCTACTTTAGTATTTGCGGAAGACCAGCTCTTAATTCTGTCGTTATGATTATTAGGATAGTTTCCGCTAATTGTCAATACAGCGCTGAGGGGAAGAGTATTGTTAATTTGAAGTGACTTTTTAGAAGAAATAGTTTCTCCGTTTTTCTTGTTGATTATAGTGATTATCTCACTGCTCTTCAAAACATCAACATAGAAAGACTTTGTAATTTTGCTGTTTGCGTCAGATGTTGCAGTAATTTTGATTCTGCCGGCAGATACACCCTTGATTGTAACACCTTGAAGACTTGTGGTTACAACTGCATACTTGTTTTGGTCATTGCCGGAAATAGTCCAATTAACCTTATCGTCAGACTGCTGACCATCGCTGTTTGTTAGCTTTACATTTACAGTAATATTCTGAGTTGTAAATACCTCAACAGCAGTATCAGCCGGAACAGGGTAAATTGTGCCTGAGTCGTTTCTTGAGAAAGAAAGGTTGTCAGTGGCAATTTTATCAGTAATATTGATTGTACATTTTGCTTCAACGCCGGAGTTCTTTGCTCTTGCAGTAATGATAACAGTACCCTTTTTAACGCCGGTGATGTTAGCAACCTGTGTGTTTGTGAATTGTGTAACCGGTACAGCTTCAACTGTAGCGATTGTAGGATCAGAAGAGAACCATTCGATTTCTTCATCGGCAGTTTCCGGACTCATTGTTGCTGTTATCTGAGAGGTAACGCCTACTCTTGTTGAAGAAGTCTTAGGTAGCTTAATAGATGTTGCTTTAGTAAGAACTCGAATGTCACATTCGGAATATACTGTATCATTCTCAGCGTATACAGTAATCTTAGTATCGCCCTTACTAATTGCTGTTACATAACCTTTTTGGTCTACAGTTGCGATTTCAGGGTTGCTGCTTTCCCATCTGAAAACATCTGTAGCACCTGTTTCATAACCCTGTTCCTTTGAATATGTCGGTTCAGCGTCAATTTCAAACTGATGAGTTTCTCCTGCTTGAAGTGCAGAAATAGGATTAGTAATATTCAAAGCTTTAGCTGGATTATCCTTAACAATTGTAACGATAATATACTTAGGCATGGTCTGAAGAACTTCAGTTGATTCAACTTCAACCTCGATGCCCTTTACTATTTGTTTTCTGAAAACTTTCTTTTTACCTTCAGAATATGATCTGTCTGAAGTTTGAGTTGCTTTAGCTTTTGCAACAATGGTAACTATACCGTTTTTCTTTGGAGTAAAGATACCGTCTTGGCTGATTTCGGCTTTATCAGTACTCTTTGGTGTGCCCTCGCCGATATATGTACCATCGTAAACAGAATATTCCATAATATCTGTGGAATTATCTGGAGTGAATTCATAATAAATCGGGTACTGGTGGTTTGCTATTGCCTGAACACCAATATAGTTGAATTCAGCAGTACTTCCGTAGAAGCTACAGTCATTCAGCGCCAACAAAGTGTCCTTGTTGCCCCAATAAATATATGAGTCAGTAGCAGGTCCATATACAACTACAGTAACAGTTCTGTACAAATTACCGTTATCAGCGGCAAATGTAAGATGTGTTGTTCCGGGTTCGAGAGGAACTACTTTACCTTGCTTGTCGTAGTCCAATGCACGTAAAGTTACCTTACAAGTACCTTTTGAACGTTCATCGGATATTTTTCTTACATGAGGCTTATTTCTAGGCTGAGCTTCCAAAGCTGCCGAGAAGTTAGTATCTACAAGCTCACCCTTATCATTCATAACCTTAGCTGTAAAAGTTGAAGTAAAATTACCTTTTGCAGCCGGTGTGTTGTCAAGATAAACGATAGGATTAGCAGTAATGTCTTTACCATTTTCATCGTAGATATAAATCTTGCTGGCGTCACTCGTGGCTTCAGATGCTACTATACTGTCAGTTTCAGCAGCATTTGCAGTAAACAATCCTGTTGTACCGCAAGACAAAATGATTGCAAGCGATGAAATAACAGCAAGTGACTTTTTCATCTTGGCTTTAAAACCGTGTTTTGCTTTTGCCATATAAATTCTCCTTTTTTATTTTTTAGTTTTTTGTTATGTAATACTTCATGTGCTAAGATAATCTTAGAGATATTCGTCACCTGATTTTTTTATGATTCTCCACAGCAGCAAATAAACGAAAATCATTGTCAGGCGGCAACAAACGAACAAACTACACTTATCTAACGTTTAAATAATAATTTTTAAATAAAAAAAACAACAGCTAAAGTATATGAAAACAAAAAACTTTTACACAATAAATTCTAGCATTAACAGCCGAATTTGTCAATAAAGATATCAGACTTGATACCCTTTTATTTTTTAATTTTAGAATAATTTGTATTGATTTTTTTACACAATAACATTATAATAGTTATTATGGCAAAGATTTTTTTGGACTGTATACAAAATTTAAATATAAAAATTTTTAAAAAAATATTGTTTAAAAGTGTGCCGTAAATAATACAAATTCAATAAAGGTGAATATAGTGAACAAATTATTTCAACTTGATAACAGGTTATCTGTCTGTGCAGACTTTGTCAGGAAGGATACCACGCTTGCCGATATAGGCACAGATCACGCATACCTTCCTATATGGCTGGCAAAAACACATCTTATAAAATCTGCAATAGCCGCTGATATCAGACCTCTTCCACTAAAAAGCGGACTGGAAAATATTAAGAAATTCAACTGCGAGGATATAGTGAAAACACGCTTGAGTGACGGTCTGGATAAAATATCACAGGACGAAGCTGATGATATTGTTATGGCAGGCATGGGAGCGGAGCTAATATGTGATATTATAAGCAGAGCTGATTGGCTGAAATCACCTGAAAAGCGTCTGATATTACAGCCTATGACGAGGGCACATATTCTAAGAAAATATCTTGCAGAAAACGGATTTGAAATATTGCAGGAGAAAGCCTGTGCTCATGCAGGAAAAAATTATACTGTAATTCTTTCAAAATACATAGGTCAGCAGATTGAGTATGATACACCGTTTTACTATATTGGCAGGCTTGATCCCGAAGATGATTTAGCCAAAGCATATATGTATCAGGTTTTAAAAAAATTAGTATACAAGTCGAACGGAAAAAAGCATGACGGAGAGGATTCAGGAGAGCTTGACAGAGTTATTAATGAAATAAAAAGTAGATTTGGAGTTGAGATAAATGGCAACGGTTAAGGATATTTACGCATACATAGACAGCTTTGCCCCCTTTGAAACTGCGGAAAGTTACGATAATGTAGGAATTCTAGTCGGTAATCCCAACAGGAAGATAAGCAAAGCATTAGTCACCCTTGATATCACGTCAGCAGTTGCGGAAGAGGCTGCTATGCTTGGTGCAGAGCTTGTAATAAGTCATCACCCTGTTATTTTCAATCCGCTTAAACGAGTGTTGATAGGCAGTCCTGTTTACCGTATGATAGAGAAAAATCTCTCGGCAATATGTGCTCATACAAATCTTGATAAGTCCCCGGTGTTTGGGGTAAACACGGAGCTTGCAAAGGCAATGGAGCTTCAAAACATACAGTTGAGTGATAACAGTGATATTCTCTTTACAGGTATAACGAATAAAAATTTTACATCAGAACAGTTTGCAGCCTTATTAAAGGACAAACTTAACTGTGAAAGTTTTCCATTTACAGCGTTTAGAAACGAAATACATAAGGTTGGTTTGTGTTCAGGAGCTGGCGGCAGCGAGATATTCTCAGCAATAAGCTGCGGCTGTGATGCCTTTGTTACCGGTGAAATGAAGCATCACGAAATAGTAGCAGCAAATGAGAACGGAGTATCGGTTTTTATATTGGGACACTACAAATCAGAAGATGTAGTAATTCAACCTCTTTGTGAAAAGCTTTCCGATTATTTTAAGGATATTGAATTTATAAAATCAAGTGTATTCAGCGATGCAATTCAATTTTGCTAAAAATACGGCTATGACAAATGGAGTGAATATCTGTTTGCATAGCTTTATTTGCAGCACAACAAACTGAATCACATATAAAGAAATGAAAAAGAAAGAAATGAAAATATGAAAAAGGAAAAAAATAATATAAATACATTATACAAAGGTATGGTTTTGATAATTTCATCAGCCTTCTTTTTTGCACTGATGAATATGTTTGTACATCTTTCGGGAGAATTACCTTCCGTGCAAAAAAGTTTTTTCAGGAATTTTGTAGCGTTAATATTTGCAGGAATAATTTTACTAAAAGACAGAAAATCTGTAAAAATGCAAAAAGATGCTGTAGTACCGCTGCTGCTTCGTTCGCTTTTTGGCACAATAGGTATTCTCTGCAATTTTTACGCACTTGATAAACTAGACTTAGCAGATGCTTCAATACTGAATAAAATGTCGCCATTTTTTGCGATAATATTCAGCATATTTATTTTGAAAGAAAAAATAAAGCCGTTACAAATGCTTATTGTATTTGGTGCGTTAATCGGTGCAATGTGCGTTGTAAAACCGGGTTTTGGTAATTCTCTTACAGTTCCGGCATTGATTGCATTGTGTGGCGGAATGTGTGCCGGCTTTGCATATACTATGGTCAGACTTCTCGGACAAAGAGGTGTAAAGGGTGCACTTATTGTTTTTGTATTCTCAGGTTTTTCGTGTCTTGTGACGCTGCCCGTGTTAATTTTCAGATATGTTCCTATGACGATACATCAACTGATTATTTTAATTTTAGCTGGTCTGTCGGCTGCCGGAGGACAGTTTACTATCACCGCAGCATATTGCTATGCGCCTGCAAAAGATATTTCTGTATATGATTATTCGCAAATAATTTTTGCAGCGGCTTTAGGATATTTTGTTTTTGGTCAGATTCCCGATTGGCTTAGCTGGCTTGGATATGCTATTATAGTTCTTATGGCTATAGCGATGTTTTTTTATAATAAAAAATCTGTTAATACATAGTGAAAATAATTAAGAACAAATCTTAGTGAGTTTCGTTTAATATCAAATGAAATGATTTTTATTTAATTATTTGTTTTAACTTTTTCCATGTTACTTGTTGCGTTTTTACATCAAAAGTAATATAATGTAATTTAAATAGGTATTTCATGTCATTGTCATTTGGCAGTTTATTACAGAGTTTGCCGGTGCGTATGGTATCGGATTTTGGAGGAAAAGAAATTGGATAATTATTTTAAGAGGACTTGGGCAGAGGTAAATCTCAATAGAGTGGAACATAATTTCAGAGTTATCAAAAGTCAAGTTGCAAGCGACACAAAGGTTTGCTGCGTAATAAAGGCAGACGCTTACGGTCATGGAGCTATTGAGCTTTCGCAGCTTTACGAGAGAATCGGCGCAGATTTTTTTGCTGTATCTAATCTTGAAGAGGCGTTGGAGCTTCGCATTAACGGCAGTAAGCTGCCTATTTTGATTTTGGGATATACTCCGGCTGCTTATTCTCGTGAGCTTAGCGAGAATAATATATCTCAGGCAGTGCTGTCTTTAGAGTATGCACATGAGCTTTCTGAAAGTGCCAAAAGCTTAGGTGTGTCTGTAAAGGTGCATTTGAAAGTGGATACAGGAATGAGCCGTATAGGAATTATGTGTCAGGATATTGAGAGGGACAATGCAGCTGCTCAGGCATTGGAAATCTTTTCTCTTGATAATCTTGTTCCGGAGGGCATTTTTACGCACTTTGCCGTATCAGATGAAAAGGAGGACGGCAGGGAATATACCCTTCATCAGATCGAATGCTTTAAATATTTGATTAATGCACTCAGAGAAAAAGGTATCGACACCGACAAAATAATCTGTCATTGTGCGAACAGCGCGGCTATTATGGATTATCCTGAGGCAAAGCTTGATATGGTTCGGGCGGGTATCATTCTCTACGGACTAGCTCCTTCGGGCAAGTTGAAAGGACAGCTCAACCTAAAACCGGCAATGGAAATAAAATCCGTTATTGCTCATATAAAGGAAATAGAGGCAGGTACTACCATAAGCTACGGAAGAACCTTTATGGCAGACAGAAAGCTAAAAATAGCAACTGTACCGATAGGCTATGCGGACGGTTATATTAGAAATCTTGCAGGGGAGGCGTATATGATTGTCGGCGGAAGGAAAGCTAAGGTTGTCGGCAGAATTTGTATGGATCAGTGTATGCTTGATGTTACAGGAATCGACAACGTAAAGGTTGGAGATACAGTGACAGTTGTCGGCAAAGTTGGTGATGTTGAAATCTCAACAGATGACGTTGCTTCGTGGACAGGTACAATCAATTATGAAGTAGTATGTCTTGTTGGAAAGCGTGTCCCCAGAGTTTACATAAAGGATAAAGAGGTAACGGCAGTTAAAGGTTTGATTGACTAATTTTTCTAAATAATCAATAGTTTTTCAAAACAAGATAATGTTGCTTATTGCTATTCTTTTCCAACAAATGTATAAAAATTGAAAGAGGTGTTCACAATGACACTTTTAGTTGTTGACGGAAACAGCATTGTCAATCGTGCGTTCTATGGTATAAAAATTTTAACCACTAAGGACGGTCAGTTTACTAATGCTATTTATGGTTTCTTGACAATGCTTGATAAGATAAAAGAGGTATCTTCCCCCGATGCTGTGGCAATTGCGTTTGACCTTAAAGCACCCACTTTTCGTCATAAAGCATATGACGGTTACAAAGCCAATCGAAAGGGTATGCCCATGGAATTGGCTCAGCAGATGCCGGTTTTGAAAGAGCTTCTCCGGACACTCGGCTATAAGCTTGTCGAGTGTGAGGGGTATGAGGCGGATGATATTTTAGGTACTCTCGCCGCCGAGTGTGACAGAACAGGAAACAAGTGCGTTATTGCCACAGGCGACAGAGATTCCTTGCAGCTTGTATCTGAGAATGTTACTGTTCGGCTTGCCGCTACAAAAATGGGAAAAGCCGAAGCCGCCCTCTACGATATTTATAAAATAAAAGAGGAGTACGGCGTAACGCCAAAACAGATGATAGAAATAAAAGCACTTCAGGGCGATACGTCAGACAATATTCCAGGTGTTGCCGGAATAGGCAAAAAGGGTGCAGGCGACCTTATACAGAAGTACGGGACAATTGACTATATCTATGAAAATATAGATACCCTCGACATTAAACCCGGTATGAAAAATAAGCTCATTGCCGGAAAGGATAGTGCATTTATGAGCAAAATGCTTGGTACTATCAGCCGTGAAGCACCTATTGATACGGAGCTTTCGCATTACGCAGTTGCGGAGTATAACGCCGATGATGTTGTCATGAAGCTAGCTTCTCTGGAGCTGTTTTCACTAATCAAGAAGTGGAATCTTCGTTCTGATGTAAAAGTTCAGACAAAAGTTGAAGAGGTTCAAAAGCTTCCAACTCTTGATACCGAGCCTGAGCTTGACAAGGTTTTTGAGAAAGTTAAGACGGACGGAAAAGTATATTTTATTGCAGATATATTTAAAGATACTGTAAATAATTTATATATTAATACAAATGATACATTATCTGTAATTAACCATAATGCGAATGATTTTCTGATTAAAATTTTGCAGGACGAAACTATTGAGAAGTATACTGCAAATTCTAAAGAGCTTTTTGCGTTTGCAGTTGACAATAAGTTTGAAGTGAGCAATATAAAAATGGATATTACGCTTGCTGCCTATATACTGAACCCCTCTGCCAGCTCCTACGATACAAGCAGATTGCTGGAGGAATATAAAATCCCCGTGAAATATTATGAGGATTCATTGCTTTATAGCAGCGAACTAGCCACGAATACAGCTTTTCTCCCAAAGCTTTGCGAGCTGCTTGGCGGTAAGCTGGAGGAATATGAACAGCTAGATTTGCTGAGAAATATTGAAATTCCGCTTGCAAATGTTCTTGCCAGTATGGAACGCTATGGTTTTAGAGTAGATAAGGACGGTATCGAAAATTACGGTGTAATGCTCAGCGAAAGGATAGACAAGCTTCAAAAGGAGATTTACGAGTCGGTTGGTTATGAGTTCAACGTTAATTCTCCAAAGCAGCTTGGAGAAGCACTTTTCGATAAACTGGGATTACCGGGCGGTAAGAAAACAAAAACAGGCTACTCTACCAGTGCGGAAGTGCTAGAGGGACTTCGCAACGCTCACCCGGCTATTGACAGTATTCTTGAGTACAGAACACTGTCAAAGCTCAAATCAACCTATTGTGACGGCTTGGTTAAGGTGACAGACAGCAGCGGAAGAATTCACTCTATCTTCAACCAGACAGAAACAAGAACAGGCAGAATTTCATCGCTTGAACCGAACCTGCAAAATATTCCCGTTAGAACAGAGGTTGGCAGAGAGCTGCGTAAATTCTTTATTGCAGAGGAGGGCTTTACGCTGGTAGATGCTGATTACTCCCAGATTGAGCTTAGGGTTCTTGCGCATATCGCCAATGATACCGAAATGATAAATGCTTTCAAAAACGGTACAGATGTTCACACTGTAACGGCATCTCAGGTTTTTGGTCTGCCGGTTGATATGGTTAATTCCACGATGAGAAGCAGGGCAAAAGCTGTCAATTTTGGTATTGTCTACGGAATAGGCGCATTCTCGCTTGCAAAGGATATCGGAGTTACCCGTAAAGAAGCCGATAGCTACATCAAGGCGTATCTTGCTCATTATAGCGGTGTTGATACGTATATGAACGCTATTGTGACCAAGGCGAAAAATCAAGGCTATGTAGATACAATGTTTGGCAGAAGAAGATATCTTCCGGAGCTTAACGCAAGCAACAAGAATCTCCGTGCATTCGGTGAGCGTGTTGCAAGGAATATGCCGATTCAGGGTACGGCTGCGGATATTATCAAAATAGCAATGATTAGGGTGTACAACCGTCTGAAAGAAGAGGGCATGAAATCGAGATTGATTTTGCAGGTGCATGATGAATTGATTGTTGAAACACCAAAGGAAGAAGCAGCAAGGGCAGCGGCTATTTTGACAGAGGAAATGGAGAACGCCGTTAAGCTGAACGTTCCGCTGATTGCAGATGCAAACATTGGCGATACATGGCTTGACGCAAAATAACTGTTGTATGAAATATTTTTAAAGGCAATAGAGCGTAGGGTGTAAGATATACTGATATTGCCTTTTTATTGAAGGTCTTACAGAATAATAATTCTATTTGGAGGCACTAAAATGTATAAACGGCTCTGCGATTATATCGACTATATAGAAGAGGCTGCCAATGAGGATAACCTTAAAAAACTATCAGAGGAACAAAAGCAAGCACTAATCTCACGTTTGCTTGTGCAGATACAATTCTTTCAACACGAGAGAATAATTCACCTGATTGTAACACATCTGTTTGCAATGATTACAATTGTAACAATGGTAGGCATGATGTATTTCAAAACAATACCGATGCTTATTTTATTTGTGCTTGAAATGTCGCTTGTTTTCCCTTATATAGTTCATTATTATCATCTTGAAAATGGTACTCAATATCTGTATACAATGTATGATAAGCTCAACGGCGAACATTATGGAAATGAGATGAAAAAACCTCACGAAAAGAAAAAGTAACTTTTTTGACACTGTTCGATATTTTTTCACAAAACGGTTGACGTAATTCGAACTATATTGTATAATAATGCTAGAGGACTGTTTAAAGTGCCCTAGCTCTATGGTTTAATAAAAATATAGAAAACTAAAATAAATATTATAAGGAGATGATTATTATGGAAAATTTTACAAAATGGGCGATTTCTGACAAGGAGAAAGAAAAGTACATTGACGCTCTCTCTAATGAGCTTATAATGCTCAGAAATAAGGCAGGCGTTTCACAGGAGGAGCTTTCCTATATCATCGGTGTTTCACGTCAAACCTATGGTTCTATTGAGAGAAAAAACCGTAAGATGTCATGGAGTACATTTCTTGCACTTCTGATGTTCTACGATTACAACAAAAAAACTCATCATGTGCTGCGTGCAATCGGTGCATTCCCTCATGAGATTATAAAGCGTTTTAACGAGGGAGAGGAGAACATCAATCTTGATGTCGGTACTTTCCTCGGAGACGGCTCTCAGAGCATTATCAATAAGCTTGATCCTCAGGCTCTCCACTCTATCCGCACTATGATTATGCTCGAATATGCCAGATGTACACAGATTCCCGGCGATGCAGTAATAAAGGCTTTTGACGGTATTGCGTTTACAAATCCGATTGACGTCAATGATGAAAAGGCTGCCAATGCGTTGAAATCTATTAAGGATAGCAAAAAGTAATGACAGATTCCGAAATCCGGCAAAAGGTGAGAAATTTCAAAAAGGATTATGTATTGAAGGAGCTTACCTATTCTACCCTTAGCGAAGCAGTAGAGAAGCAGGGTTACACAATTATTGAATTCAATAATATTTCAAATGATGAGAATGTTCAAAACTTAATTGACGCTCTGAAGCTTAACCAAAATATTGTTCATTCAAAGGGCTTTACTTATGCTAATACTAATTATAGAATTGTATTTATTAACGAGAGCTTGTCAGATGAAGAAAAGCTTATAGTTCTGTCACATGAGCAAGGTCATATATACTTGGGTCATTTAGCGACAGTATCCATAATTGGCAGAGATGTAATAGAGGAATATGAGGCGAATGAATTCTCACATTACCTGTTGAATCCGGGAAATACATCAAAAGCCCTGTTAGCTGTCAAGACTCATAAGAAAGCAGCGATAGCAGCATTTTTATCCCTTGTACTTATCATAGGTGCCGTGTGTGCAATATGTATCGTTCATTCAAAAAATGTATACTACGGCGAATATTATATCACTCCATCGGGTACGAAATATCATACAAAAGATTGTTCCTTTGTGAGTGATAAAAAGAATCTTCGCAGACTGACTAAGGAAGAATACGAAAGCGGAAAGTATGAGCCTTGTCAGAAATGTGTTGATTGATTATCAGTTTATAAGCTTGTGGCAGAGAGTTACACGTTGAAGTGTATTTCTCTGCCTTATCTTTAATTATTTACGGAGCTGCTATTATATTTTAATCAAGTGAATTCAAAAAAAGGAGAAAGTACAAATGTCTCAAAACTATATTAAGCCGCCTGTTGAAATAAAATATCAAAAGGAGCTTGAAGCTCTAAAAGCTGTTGATACCGCAAGAAAGCCTGAAAATTGGGTGTTGTCGCCCCGTGCGGTAAGAGCGTTTATTTTAGGCGAAAAAAAGCCGATAGAGTATAACGGCGAAAAGATTACGATTACAAAGAAATTTTTCGGCAACGATTCGCTTGTTGAACGCTGCATTATCACTCTGGCAGGCAGCCGTGGACTTATGCTTGTCGGCGAACCGGGTACAGCCAAGACCATGCTTTCAGAGTTGTTGTCTGCCGCAATCAGTGGCACGAGTACAAATACCGTTCAGGGCACAGCAGGAACAACCGAGGATATGATAAAGTATAGCTGGAACTATGCGCTGCTTCTAGCTAAGGGACCCGTAAAAGAAGCGTTGGTTCCGTCACCTTTGTATATCGGTATGACGAGGGGTATTATTACTCGATTTGAGGAGATTACACGAACTCCGGCTGAAATTCAGGACAGCCTTATTTCCGTAATGAGCGACAAGGTATTGAATATTCCCGAGCTGGACAATGACGGACTTATTTTTGCAAAGCCCGGATTTAATATAATAGGCACTGCGAATATTCGTGATAAGGGCGTTAATGAAATGTCAAGCGCATTGAAAAGACGTTTTAATTTCGAAACTGTAACTCCTGTTAAGGATGTGCGTCTTGAAAAGCAGATTATCATTAACGAGGTGCAGCAGACTGCGCTTTCGGATAAGATTGATATGCCTGTTGACCTTGATGTTGCCGAACTGTTAGCTGTAACGTATCACGAGCTGAGGGAGGGTGTCTCGGAATCAGGCATAAAGATTGATAAACTCTCTGCCGTGATGAGTACTGCGGAGGCGGTTTCCGTATTTTATCAGACAATGTCAAACGCATGGTATTACAACACTGATAAAATGAGTCTTAAAGACTTGACGGAGAATCTCAATAACGCTGTTTGTAAGGACAGCAATGATGATCTTGAAAAGCTAAAGGGTTACTTCAATACCGTTATAAAATTTAAAGCAGAAAAAATGGGTGGAATATGGAAAGAGTTTTACGAAGCAAGGAAATATTTGAAATAATCCCCTTTAATTATAATGAGCCGATTTTATTTTTCCCTATCAGACATCATAGTCCGATTTGCTCATATCATCTTTTGAAAACTATTGAAGAGTATAATCCCGACTGTATTTTAGTGGAGGGACCCGAAAACGCCAACCGACTTATTTCCGTTTTAACAGATGAAAACACAGTATTGCCGGCAGCGTTTTATTATTATTACAAGGATATCGACAAATTGATTAGCGAAGAGGGCGAGGATTATAAATGCTACTATCCCTTTCTAAGTTCGTCGCCGGAGTACAATGCACTGAAAAAAGCTCGTGAAAGAAATATTGATTGCAGCTTCATCGACCTGCCTTACGGTGAGATACTAATTCATACCGCCGAGAATAGGGGGATTCGCAAGGAGAGAGAAATCCAAAGCTACAACGATGATTATTATCTGTCGGAAAATAAATTCTTCAAGGCAATCTGCGAGAAAACTGGCTGCCGCAGCTTTGAGGAATTTTGGGAGCGATATTTTGAGGTGGATTCGCTTTATGGCAGTACAGAAGAATTTGCTGCAAAAATGTATACAGATTGCTGTCTTATCAGAGAGAATACACCAGAGCAGGAAATGATTAATGACGGCTGCATTGTGCGTGAACAATATATGGCAGAAAATATTCTTAAAGCAGCAAAGACTCATCAGCGAGTTCTTGTTGTGACCGGAGGATTTCATACGCCGGGGCTGTATCGGCTTGTGAGTGACAAGAGCAAAATAAAAAAGATAAAGCTTCATAAATTCAGTGAGAAAAAGCAGAATGTTTTTGCAATGGCTTATTCTTTTGAGGCTGCCGACGCTTTGAACGGCTATGCGTCAGGTATGCAGAATCCCGGCTTTTATTGCAGCGTGTGGCAAGGCTTGGAGGAGTGTCTGGAGAATCATACCGAACCGAATAATGTATATAGTGATGTTGCAATGAATATGCTGCTAAGCTGCGCAAAACGCTCTGGAAAATCGGGCTTGCTTGTCACAATGTCGGATATTTCCTCAGCCGTTACAATGTATGAGGGACTTGCGGCATTGAGGGGCAAGAAGTCACCGGGACTGTATGAGCTGTACGACTGTGTGCAGAGCTGCTTTGTAAAAGGCGAGCTTAATGCGTCAAGTGATCTTCCGCTCAGGCTGTTAAGCGAAATTGCAACAGGAAAGGAAATAGGCAAGCTTTGTGACACGGCAGAAAAAATTCCCCTTATCAAAGACTTTGAGGAGTGTTCCGCACGATATAAGCTGAAAATTTCAAATGTGCTTGAACAGAAATCAGAGCTTGACATTTTCTCAAAGCCGCTTCATATGGAAATAAGCAGATTTTTCTATCGAATGAATTTCCTGAAAACGGGCTTTGCAAAGCGTATTAAGGGAGCAGACCTCATCAATAATACAGACAGAAGCCGTATTCGAGAGATATGGTCATATAAGCGAACAGTCAAGACAGATGCTGCTTTAATTGACTACAGCGCTTACGGCGGAACTATCGAAGAGGTTTGCATAATCGAGGCGAGCCGCCGATTGATTGACGAGCAGAAATCTGGAATTGCAGCAAAAATTTTTGTGGAATGTTTTCTAATGGGTATTGACGTTTCCGAGAAATTTGCCGAACGAATTAACGAAATAATTATCAATGACGGAGATTTTTTCTCTGTGGGAAAAGCAGTTTATTATTTTAATATGCTGTGTTCTCTTAGGAAAATGTACGGCATAGACGGTAAAACAAGTGAGTATTTTCTCTCAAAATGTTTTGATAAAACTCTAATGATGCTTCCGGCAATGATGAACGTAAGCTCAGACCGTTCAGAGGAGTGTATAAAGCTGTGCAAGCTTATGTACAATATTGCGTCCGGAGAGCTTCTGCGTTCATCTTACGGAGAATTGCTGGACACATTTCGTTCAATGACGGAAAGGGATAATCCCGAACCGTCAGTTTACGGCGCTGTTCTCGGACTTCTTTACGGCAGTGACAGCACGTATAAAAGAAACATTGAAAATGCGTTTCAAGGATACCTCTCAGGAACAGAGGATATGCGTAAAAAAGGTGCTTCATTTCTTCGCGGCTTATTTTCCGCTGCAAGAGATATCGTTCTTGTAGGAAGTGAATTTGTAAAGATTACAGATAAGCTTATACGTGCCCTGCCTATGGATTCGTTCATTGAAGTGCTGCCGGAGCTTCGACTTGCTTTCAGTTATTTTACGCCAAATGAAACCGACAGCATTGCCCAAAAAGCAGCGGAGATTTACGACACAAGTAAGGGCGATATTAAGAAAACTACCGAAATATACAATTTGCTATATGCGACAGGCTCAACTCTTGAAAAACAAATCCTCAAAGAAATGGAGGCGGGAAAATGAACAAATCTCCTGAGGATCTTGAAAATTTGAATAAATGGCGATTGATTCTGGGTAAGAATTCTGAGAATCACATTTCATTTTCCGGACAGTATTCCGATGATATCTCATATCAGAATATGGAGGAAACGCTCGATTTTCTTTACAGTCATGAGTTTGGCGATGACGTAATGCACAGCGGCTCCGGTGAATCACAGCTTTATGTAGCCGATTGGATAAACGAGGTAAGACGGCTATTTCCGAAAAAGACTGTTGAGGTATTGGAGAAGCAGGCACTCGACAATTTTCATCTAACGGAGCTTTTGACAGATAAAGAGGTTCTAAGTAAAATGGAACCAAACACGGAGCTGCTAAAAACGATTTTACAATTCAAACATTTAATGAAGAGCGATGTTATCATTGAAGCAAGACGTATCATAAAAAAGGTTGTAGATGAAATCACCGAAAAGCTGCAAACAGAAATCAGGCGTTCTCTGCTCGGTAAGATAAACCGCAATATGCCGTCAAACGTCAAGTCGATACGTAATCTTGATATCAAACGGACAATCCGCCGCAACCTGAAAAACTACGATACCGAGAATAAACGTCTTGTTCTGAAAGACATATATTTCAATAGCAGGATACAACGCTATAATAAATGGAATATAATCATTGCAGTAGACGAAAGCGGTTCAATGCTGGATTCAGTTATCTACAGTGCGGTAATGGCAGGAATATTTGCCAAGCTGCCGATGATAGAAACTAAGCTTGTGATTTTTGATACAAATGTTGTAGACCTTAGCGGCTATGTTGATGACCCTGTGGAAGTTCTGTTGGGTATGCAGCTTGGCGGAGGTACAGATATCTGTAAGGCAGTTAGATATTGTGAGAGTATTTGTTCCAATCCGCACGAAACGATTTTTGTAACTGTTACAGACCTTTATGAAGGCGGCAATGTTCGTGAGCTTTTAAAGACCTGTTCAGATATCATCACAAGCGGCAGCAAGATGATTTTTCTAACAGCGCTTGATAGAAACGCAAACCCCGCATACGATAAGACATTAGGTCAGGAGCTTGCAAATTTGGGTGCATTTGTCGGTGCAATGACGCCTGAGGAGCTTGGAGATTACGTAGGAAAAATGATAAGGTAGGGGGTGATATTTTGAGCGAATTAATGAAAACAATACATTCAATAGATGACGATTACCTTATTGGAATGAGTAATAAGGGTACTTTGAAACGTGCCTACAAGGATTTGGAGAGTGCTGAGGTTTCCGCAGAGTACGGAGAGGATTCTGTACAGGTGAAATTATCAGGTGAGGTTTGTACTATTGTAAATCCGCTGGGGGAGAGTAAGTGTTCATGTCCGTCAAGGAGCGTGTGCCGACATCTCATTACAGCTATTTTGTGGATAAAAAGTCATGGCGACAAAGAAGAAAATACAGAGAATAACGCTTCTGATGACGATGAGCTTAAAGAACTTTCAACGAAATTGATTGATGAGCTGTCCTCTTATTCTCCGGAAGCACTTCAAAAAGCTATGAAGAAAACCTACTACACCGCATTAAAGCTGCATTACAAGAACGGCACTTTACCTGAGCTAGAAGAAACATCAATTGTATCTGTAAAATTTCCGTGGGAAAACACCTCTGTTCGCCTGATTAGTCCGCTGGAATTCTCAACCTGCACCTGTCACAGCAAGGAGCTGTGCAAGCATAAGGCGGCGGCAATTCTTGTATGGCAGATTAAACACGGAAAAGCAACACTTGACGAGCCTAAAGCTGTTGAAGAGAAAACAGTCAAAACTAATGTTGAAGAGATTCATTCTGTTGCTGAGTACGTGAAAGATTTTCTTGTGAAGCTTTTGTCAGACGGATTGGTGCGTGCGTCTGATAATCTAGTTGAAGAAACGGAGCTTGCCGCTGTGATGTGTCATAATGAGCGGCTTGCAGATTGTGAAAGAGGTTTGCGAGAGATAGGCAACCGTTTAAAGGGCTACATTCAACATTCACCGGAATTCAGTTCAATGGTACTGTTTTCGATGATAATGGATAATCTTATTTTGCTTCGCCGTATCATCAGCACCGATAACGAGGAACGTCTGAGTGATTATCTCGGCGAGTTCAAAACAACCTATGTTGGTGCAGATACACTGGAGCTTCTTCCAATTGCAAAGCGTCATTTTGTGTCCGAAGCTGGCTATGAGGGAGATATATTTTACTTTGTGAATCTTGATAAAAAGTCGGAGCCTCGATTTCTCACTTACTCGGCTGTAAGACCGAACTTCTACGGCACTTCACGAAGAACTGTTTCTCCGGCACCGTGGGGTTTGTTCGGAAGTGTTGACGAGCTTTTAAAAACACAGATTATACTTTATAGTCCTAAGCTTTCAGGCAGTAAGCTTTCTTCCTCTAACGATACAAAAGGGGATATCGTAAAAGCTGCCAATCTAAATCAGCCTATAGTGATTGATATGATTTACGGCAGTTTTGCACGAATGTTGAGCGATATATTCCGGTATCGTAACGATGACAGCACAGACGAACGCCTTGTATTTATTGCACCTCGAAAATGCGTGTATTCAAAATCCAACGAGATTACACAAACACATTACATCGTTGTCGAGGATTTTGAGGGAAAACGTCTTACCGTCAAGCTCAGATATAAAAGCGAGAGCAAAATGTTCTTTAAACGCTTCTCTCAAATTGGTGATATAATGCAGACACACCCCGAAAAGCAGTTTGTTATTTTTGGAAATGCTTACCTAGAAAACGGCAAATGCTATATCTATCCTATTGCAATTTTTGACAATATTGAATATAATTATACTATAGACAATAATATCGAATCTGCCGTTGATGACAGTGCAAAATACTACAGATATTTTGCTGAGCTGTTTAATAATATCAAACATATGATGTGTGATATTATTCAGTGCGGAATTAATTCGTTTGATTTGTATGAGCAGATAAAAGAATATTCTGAGGAAAGCGGTAAAATGGGTATGCTGATGCTTTCGCAAAAGCTAGATGAGCTTTACACTATGCTGCTTGCGAGGAATCATACCTACAGTACCGACAATTCAAACATTACAGCGGTATTGTCCGATATCTTTGAGTATATTCAGCTTGGCAGCAAGCACACTGAATACAGCTTAGCATTAGAAAATTTAAACAAAGGAGTGGTAAAGGAATGAACCTACTTTCCAATACGCCGAATAAAGCAGATGATGTTGTAAAGAAAATCTTTGAGGGCTTGAATGAGATTAATCTTTCACATGAGGATATGCTTATAGCGGAAAAGTTTTTTGACTTTTCTAAGGAGCTTGATTTATCTCTTCTTGAAAACATCAGCAATATAGAGATTGATCCCAATACATATATCAACCGATTAGTCAATGCCTATAGCTTTATAGAGAAACAAAATAACAATCTTTATTATGACAGATACATTCTCTTTTTTGATGCAATTTTGGGTAATCGCATTTCACAGGCAATGACGTACAACTTTAGCAACTTAGAATATTATTACAACAGAAAGGACGAGAAACTCTCCGAATTAATCCGACACGCTTATGCTCAGCGATACAGCGAAACGGAAATAGACGCTAAGCTTGCGGCTGCTTTTGCATTTCCCGCCACAGACCGTTTGCTTACGTCGGAATTCATCAAAAAGCTTGCACAGAGTAATCCTGAGGCATTGTACATTGCATTTAAGCACTACTGCAATTCTAAGTATATTGATTTGCCGCCATGCCTTACGGTTATCAATCCTAAGAACAGAGCACAGCAAAAGGCAGCGGAAAGTCTTAACTATGCTGTAATGGCAAGATTAAAGCTTTGCACAGCGGCACTTGTTTATAATTCTCCGGCAAAAAAAGGAAAATACAACTCCTCAGCCCAATCCGGAACAGACAGCAGCAAGCTTTCACACGAGCATGCTCAGGAGATGACGGAGTTTATCATCAAGGTGTTTGAACTGAGCCGAAAAGAATTCGGTGATGAAAAGATTTACATGAGTATCAGAGCCGCTATGTTTATGGCGAAAGACTTTGACAAACGCATTTGCGAGATGTTGAAGTCGGATATATCTGCTCATAGGGTATATTTTATCTACTTGCTTGAATCTTTGTTTATTCATACTCCTGCCGAGTTTTTTGATGCAAATATTGAAGAGATAACAGAGATGATTAGTCTGTCAGAGGACGGCGAATTTGCGGAGGAATGTGTGAAGTATGCAGCTTCCTACGCATGGAGTTGCCGGAGATACAATAATGATTTAGGGAAAAATGCTGTTTTTATGCTCAAATATTTTGCTGAGAAATTCCCTAAGTCATTCATTTCGGTAATGTATTCTCTTGATGAGGTAAAAAAGCCACGCTATGAAACATGGTATTCTATCAATGAAAAATACTATTGCTGCTTCTATGAGGAATTTTTCAAGATTCTGAATAATAAAAATCCAAAAGCAATCACGGATTACAACGTACAGTTTAATAATGATATTCTTAACCTTGTAATCAAAACAGAGCTTGCGGATACTAATATTGCCCATAGCGAGATTGAGAAGTATCTTAGGGGAGAAGCTCCTCTGTCTGTTCTTGAGCCTTATTACGACAAGCTTGCAGATGCGTTCACCGGAATGGGATTTTCAAATAACCTGAATCTGGTTGAGCTTTGCATGGAGCATATTCCCAAGTTTACCGAGCGTTATTATTGCTTATATGCAGTGGAGTATCCGACATATCCGGCAAACGAAGTGGTTCATGTAAGAGGAAACAAAGAAAATAGATACGAGAAATTCAAGTTTATTGTTGAGATTTTCAATGACGCTCATGTGCCTATAAGATTTCGTTTTAATGTGTACAACATGATTGTGGAACGAATTTATTCTGATGATGAGTCAGCAGAGATTTGCAGATTGCTTGCGGAAAATATGGCTGTCAGAACGGACACTCAGGACGCTGAATATAAAGCCTATTGTCCTACAGGCAGTGTTTTCACAAGAAAAACGTATGTGAAATATCTGATTGAAACCGACAGCGAGAAGAACAACAACAGACCGGAAATTATCAAGCTGTTTGGTGATTCCTCAAAAGAGGTCAGACGCACAATTCTTGAAACTCTTTCCGCACATAAGGATTTTGAAAGCGATGTACTTGGATTGCTTAAAGCAAAGAAAGCGGCGGTGCGTGAAACAGCGCTTGACATTTTAATTAGTTGGGGTGCGGAGAACTATCGTGACACACTGCTTGAAATGGCAGAGAGCGAAAAGAGTGCGAAGTTGGCAGAAAAGATAAGGAACGTGCTTGATTTGGAAACTCCCGGAAGTGCAAAGGCAGTAATGCTAACTGGCAGTGCGTTAGTAGATGAACTCCATAAGGGCGGCAGAGTAAAGAAAATAATGTGGCTGTATCAAACGCCTGCCCCAAAGGTTCATTTTGCAGAGGGAGCCGATGCCGATGATAAATATATGCAGGCGATAATGCTTTGCTATGCAAATATGGATAGCTTCGGAGTAAGCGAAAAAGCAAATACTCTTGCAAAGGAACTAAACATTGAGGAGTTGAAGCAGTTCTCTGCCGATATGCTTTCAAGGTGGCTTTCAGACGGTGCCCAGTCAAAGAAAAAGTGGGTTCTCAACTTTGCAGCAATTCACGGCGGTTATGAGATAATAGAGGTGTTTGTTCATTATATCAAGGAGTGGTCAGAGAACATGAGAGGTGCAATTGCTGCTGATGCAGTCAAGGCTCTGGCAATGAACGGTTCTTCTCTGGCTTTGATGACGGTTGATAATATGGCTCACAAGTTCAAGCATAAGCAGGTAAAAAATGCAGCAATACAGGCACTTGACAATGCAGCCGAAGCACTTGGTATTACAGCAGACCAGTTAGGGGATAGAATAGTTCCCGACTTGGGCTTTGACGAACAAATGCAGCGTATTTTCGATTATGGAACGAGAAAGTTCAAGGTGTACCTAACTCCTACTCTTGAACTGGAAATCTTCGATGAGAATGATAAGAAGCTGAAAAGTATCCCTTCACCCGGCAAGCGTGATGACGAAGAAACCGCAAAGAAGTCTAACGCCGAATTCAAGGCAATGAAGAAGCAGCTTAAAAATGTAATATCTATTCAGAAAATGCGTCTGGAAACTGCACTGCTTGCAGATCGCCGTTGGGAAAAATCCGCATGGGAGGATTTGTTTGTGAAGAATCCTGTAATGCACAGCTTTGCTATAGGCTTGATTTGGGCAAGCTATTCCGATAATCAGCTTCTTCAAACCTTTAGGTATATGGAAGACGGCAGCTTTAATACGATTGACGAGGACGAATATGAGCTTCCTCATAATGCCGAAATAGGACTTGTTCACCCGATTGACCTTGACGAAGACGCAGTAAATGGCTGGAAGGAGCAGCTAGAAGATTACGAGGTAACGCAGCCTATTGAACAGCTTAGCCGTCCTGTTTATCGTATAAACGACGACGAAATTGGCAAACTCGATCTTAAACGATTTGAGGGCAGACAAATAAACGGTATGTCGCTTTTAGGCAGAACAGCAAAATATGGCTGGCAGAAGGGTTCAGTTATAGACGGCGGCGGTTTCAATACATTTTACCGTGAAGATGTAACGAAACGCACAAAGCAAGATGACGGTACGATAATACTTCAGGGCAGTGCAGCGGAGCTTAATTTTGAGGGAATGTACGTAGGCGGTGAAGATTGTGATTTTGGTATTGAAACTGTTCGATTCTACAAGCCCGGAACTATTGCACGAGGCAGCTATGTTTACGATTGTGCCGATGATAACAAGGCGATTCCTCTCGATAAGATAAACCCAAGATATTTCAGCGAAATAGTATATCAGTTGGAGATGATTACTAAAGCAGCTGAAAAGAAGGATTAATTAGAACAATAATCATTTACACATTGTACGCCAAGCCAAAGAGGGAATAATTCAGAAATCAGAATGTAAGGACGGTGTAAAATATGGGGAAGAAAAAAACAAGACCACGCACTACTGATACTTCTAAACAGTCCGTAAGAGAATTAGTTATCACAGAAGAGGAGAAAATCCGAGAGAATGATTCAGGCGGAAAGGCAGTACGAAAGGAAATCTATACGTTTCCGATTATTCTGATGGGAGCATTAATTTATTCTTTTGGAATGAATTGTTTTTTGAGACCGCTCAATTTGTACTCAGGCGGAATGATGGGTTTTGCTCAGCTTATTCAGGAGCTGTTAAAACGCTCAGGAATTACTTTTGACGGATTCAATGTTTCCGGTGTCATTTATTATTTGATGAATGTTCCGGCAATTATTATTGCGGTCAAGAAGATGCGGCGGAGATTTATCGTCAAAACCTTTTTTGCAGTAACATCAATCACAGTCCTGCTTTCTGTTATTCCAATTCCCGCTGGACAGGTGCTTGATGATAGAATAACTAATGCTATTATTGCTGGTTTAATCTGCGGCACAGGTATTGGTTTGATTCTCTGGGGTGGTGCCTGCGATGGCGGTATGAATATTGTTGGAATGTTGCTAATTGCAAGGAGAGGTAAGGGCAGCGTCGGGAATATTGGATTGATTGCAAATTTTGTATTGTATTCAATCATGTTGTTTATTTTTGACCCCGCAACTGTTATCTACTCTTTGATATATTCGGTTTTCAATTCAATTGCTGTTGATAGAATTCATACTCAAAATATTGTTAGTCAGATAATGGTTATAACCAAGCTAAAAGATACTAAGGATATGCAGGTTGATGTTATGGGCAAGCTCAACAGAGGCATGACGGAAATTTCTGCAAGCGGCTTGTTTACCGGAGATGATGTAAAAATATTTATCATCTACGTGAGTAAGTACGAGGTGAATCGTCTGCGTCGAATCATCAAAAGCTATGACGAAAACTCGTTTATTATTGAAACTGCGGTTACGAGAATTGACGGCAATTTTGACAAGAAATTAGCATAATTTCCCTGTTGAAACAATCAAACAAATAAAGTAAAAAAATCTTCCCCTTAAAAAAAGTGTTTGCTTTCTTAAAGGGGAATGACTTTTAATTTCTGCTGTTTTATAGGCGACCTTAGCTGAAATTAAATTAGGTGAAGAATATCGTCTATTGCTTCTTCCAAATGAACAATCTCCAGCTGTTCATCATTAAAAAGTGCAATGCAATTGCTTGCTGTATCATAATCAGCGAAAACATCTTCGTAGATTAGGATTCTGCCAGAGCAGCTATCAACTGCTTTGATTCCAAATGACGTATACTCACCTAGTGTGTTGTTGTGTTCTTCTTCAACAAGTTCATAAATTAACATGCAAATAAACCTCCATGAAATTTTGCAATTATATTATAACACAAAAAAAGTGAAAATAATACAACTTTGTGATAAAAAATGTCTTTTTCATGGGAATGACTAAAAAAATGTAATTTTATGTTTACAGAATAGTTACAAATGATTAAAGTTTGTTTATTTTTTAATTTGCCACGTTGTACCAAAATTGACAAAAAGCACAATAATCTTGCAATATGGTTTTACTGCATATAAAAATATTAATATAATAAAAATTAAATATAATGAAGAATATCCTCTAAAGCTTCTTCTACATGAGTAATGTCAAGCTGCTCGTTATTGAATAGTTCTACATATTCTTTTGCTGTTTCAAGATCTGTGAATATATCTTCAATGTTAATATATTTTTCAGAACAGGAACTGTCAAAAGCCTTTATGCCAAATGATCTATAATTCCCCAATATGTTGTTGTGATTTGTTTTAGTAAGTTCGTAAATTATCATTCGTTGACCTCTCCTTAGGGACAAATTTTGACGCAGGCGGTAAAGTCACCTAACCAAAAAAGTAGGTGTGCGATTTTCGTCCGGCGTTGCCGGTTCGTTGACCTCTCCTTAGGGACAAATTTTGACGCAGGCGAGAAAGTCACCTAACTCAAAAAGTCGGTGTGCGATTCTCGTCTGCCGTTGGCAGTTTGATGAAAACCTCCGTAAATTAATGCTATATCAGTATAGCACAAATGAAGTGCGAAAAATGTAATATTGTGGAGACGGAGATTTTTTTATAAAAAAATTCGAATGAACATATTACAAAATGATTACAAATAATCAATAGGAAAATAATGAAATAATTATTCGGCAGGATCCACATGAACCATGCAATGTTTAACCTCCGGGAAAATGCTTTCTATATTATCATGAACTCTTTGTGCAATTTCATGAGCTTCTGTGAGAGGAATACTTCCATCAACAGAAATTTCGGTATCAACATATATTCGAGAGCCAAACATTCTTGTGTGAAGAGAGATGAGTGATGTTACTCCATTTTCATTTTCAATAATTTTTTTCATCTTTGCTTCAATATCATCATCGCAGGATTTGTCAACCATTTTGTCAATAGAATCCTTAAAAATATCAATGGCAGCTTTCAGAATAAACAAGCATATCAAAAGACTTGCTATTGTTTCAAGTGCCGGAAATCCCATTCTTGCTCCTGAAATACCTATCAAAGCTCCTATTGACGAAAGTGAGTCAGAGCGGTGGTGCCACGCATCGGCTTTTAACGCACTTGAATTTATTTGTTTTGCATAGTGAATTGTGTAGCGGTACATTAGTTCCTTTACGATAATAGATATCACGGCGGCAATAAGAGCGAGTATACCGGGAGTTTTTATCCTAGCTGCCTCACCTGAGAATAGTATGGAAATTGCAGATTTTCCGATTTCTATGCCGGTAAAAAATAGTATTACTGCAAGAATGATTGACGCTACACATTCCATTCGTTCATGACCATAGGGATGTTCTTTGTCGGCATTTTTTGATGAAAAATGAAATCCTATTATAACAATAAGAGTACTGAAAACATCAGAGGCGGAGTGAACTGCATCGGAAATCATAGCCGTGGAGTTTGATGCAATACCTGCTGTAAATTTAAAAATGGAAAGAAGAAGATTCGCAATGATGCTTACATTAGAAACTCTCATAGCTATTTCATTATTTGTCTTGTTTTTCATGATTAGTCTCCTTTCTGCGTGAAAATAAAAAAATCTGCGGAACATATAGATACGTCCCGCAGATATATTCTGCTGCCCAAACAAGAGCCCGACAATACAAAAGAGTGTATGTCTGATCGTTTAATAGCATAATATGAATAGATGACCTGTTTGTGACTTGAAAGCATATTAATATAATTTTAGCATATTTATTGTATTTGTCAATAGTTTTTTGATTTAAAAATATACGTTCAGACAGCGTAAAAAAGCAATGCTGTGTTGGTTGAAAAATAAATATAAATAATAATAGAAGTATAAAAAACATTTAAAAATCTATAACAAAAGTAAATGTATTTTCCTTGTGCTTAATATCATACCTTGCTTCGTGAAGATCCAAAATAGATTTCACAATTGACAGCCCTAAGCCGTTGCCGTTTTGGTGGCGGCTTTTGTCTTTTCTAATATACGGCTGCCAAATTTGCTTGATATCAGATTTAGTTAGCGGTTCACATTGATTTGAAATACAAATACGCTTTTCGGTAATATCAATCTGAATTTCACTATCTGGCAGAGAATATTTAATAGCATTGTCTATCAGGTTTTGAAGAACGGTTGTAATAAGTTCCTTGTCAGCGTTCACAATGCTGTTGCTTTTGTGAATTAGCTTGATAGACTTACCGTCAGGGAGAACGGTATATTTTTTTAGTATTTCCTCTGCCAAATCGTACAAATCAAAATCCGAGCGATTTAATGTCATTGTATATGAATCAAGCTTGCTGAGATTGAGCATTTTGTGAACAAGATTGTTAATTTCGTCAGTTTGTTCAATGATTTTTTCAAGATAACTGTCACGCTCGTTGTTGTCTATATTTTCTTTTAGACTGTAGGCATAGCCGCTGATTACAAACAGCGGTGTTTTGATATCGTGTGCTAAAGCGTTGGTAATATCGGTACGCTTCTGTTCCTGCAATATCTGAACTTTGACCATTTTCCATATCATAAGACAAAGTATAAATGCAATTACAAAAAAGAATCCGAAGATTATTGAAATACCAATAATAAGCCTTGATTTGCACGCATCTAACAAATTCATTTTTTGTGCGTATTGAATGATGTATGACGTAACGTTTGCAGTATTATATGTATCAGAATATGATTGTGGATCATCATATAATATATCGTCGGTTAAATACATATAATCAGATGTATAAAAAATATATTCACACAATCCTGTAGAAATCGTTTCAGTTGACATCTTACGCTGTTCTTCCGTAAGAGAGCTAATATAGTCATTATTGTATTCGTTGTTTATCAAAAATTCTTTGGGAATAATATTACGACGCATATCATCGCAAGAATAAATAATTTTATCTTTATTTTTACTGTTGTTTAGTGTAAATGTGTCGATGATTTCGTCTGAGATGAACCATGTATCATTTCCTTGATTTAATACTATTTTTAATTCGCAGGGGATAAATTCAAATTCATCAAATTGAAATTTTGTACAAATCAGCTCATAACTTTTGCCGTCCTCACGTTTTGTGTTAAGATAATTTTTGATTATTTGGAGTTGGTCACTAGTTAATGAATTGCGAACAGTATTGTAATCGAGAAAACCATATCCATATGTTGAAGATTCAACACCTGTTTTGACACCATATTTCACAACAATTTTTGCGGCGGTATTAATAACTGTTTTATTTGTCTGTTCATTTATCACGATAATTTGACTGTCCCAATCTCGTTCTAAACTATTATCGTATAGCAAATTAATGATGCTAAGATATATTCGATTGTCTATATATATATCATCTGTTCCTGTAGAAATCTGGTGCTTTCCATATGATAAATTTGCAATCACCTTATTCTGTAATGTGTTTTTTTCACTATGCAGGCAAATGATGAAATAGGCTGCCGATACTAAAAGACAAACTGTCAGCAGAATTAATGTAACACGAACAAATAGTTTGTTTCTCTGTTGTTTCAGTCGGTGTTCCATTTTATCAGTCACCTACTTTATATCCACGGCGAATAACAGTTTTTATCAGCTTGCCGTTTGTTCCGAGAGCTTTTCTTAGATTTCGCATATGAGTATCTAAAACACGTTCGTCCGTTCCGCTGTTGTAACCCCAAACAATATCCATTAACCGTTCACGACTAATGATGCTGCCTTTATTTTCCAGAAGTACCTTTAGTATCGAGTACTCTGTGGCGGTGAGCTTTACTTCCTCTCCGTTGCTGATAACTATGCCGTTGTTAGGGTTCAGTGACAAACTTCCAACGCTGAAAACTTTAGAGCGAACTAAGCCTTTGGAGCGTTTAATCAAAGCCTTTGCCTTTTCGTACAAAACAGGAAGCGGAAACGGCTTGATAACATAATCATCACATCCGAGTGCATAACCATTTAAGATATCCGTTTCGTTTGCTCTAGCAGTGATGAATAAAATAGGCACGTCGCTATCCTTGCGTATTTCCTTGCAAATGGCAAATCCGTCAAGCTCAGGAAGCATAACGTCCAGCAATAAAAGATCGTATTGATTCTCATACGCCTTTTCAAAACCGCTTTGTCCATCTGAGGCTGTCTCGATTTGAAATGTATTTTTTTCTTTTTTTGTAAAATAGTTGTAAATCAGATTTTGGATATTTTTGTCGTCCTCAACGAGTAGAATTCGATACATACACAAACAATCCCCTAAATTATATTTTGTACAAGACACATAGGAAGTTTATATAGAAATTATACAACAAATTTTCTAATAAGGCAATATCTTCTAGGCATTATTTTAAATAGGAAAGCAAAAATATAACGCATAAAATTTTCTTAAATCTATAAAATTTATAATTTAATTATAAAATATAATCCGCTGAAATTACTATACAGCGGATTAATAATACGATATCTTCACCTTTAAGTAAATAAATCTTTAGCTTTACTTTTTATTAAAAGAAAACTTGCAATCGCTATCACGCTGATTGCAAATAAACGCATCATAACCAACATTCGGCTTAAATCATTTCTGAAATAAACACTTGTAGGTAATTCAGGGTCAACGTAAATTTCGATTTTTTGTCCCACGAATGATTTTTTTATTTCTTCTGAGCTTCCCTGATAATCTTTTCCTTTATAATTGTAAATAAAAGATGTTTCGGTAATATTGTCATTTAATTCCACAGATGTTATTTCAGCCGTCACAGTTTCAAGATTAGCAAAATCACCGCTATATATTTTAGGGAAAAGTATCGTTAGTAAAATTATACCTATACAAAGAATAATAGTACCTGCTAATGTTTCACTTTTGTTATCTCTTTTTTTAGTGTTTGAACTCATAGTAAATTACCTCTCAATAACATTATTTTTTTATAATAGTAACAGTAAAAATACATAAAAGTTTTCGGAGTTAGATAAAAATGTTATCATAATTTTACCATAAGAGAGTTTAAAATGTCAATACAGCATTATGTATATTATACTCACAAGCGTTAAAATTTAGCATTCTTCTTTCTTAAGAACGGCAATTCGCAAGCTCTTGCCTGTTTTAATTTGAACCGGAAGATTTTATTTTGTGGATTGCTTTGATTTGTTTTTCCTAATGAAAGTTTATTTAGTTTCGCTGAGGGTAGTTTATTTTTCTATGCAGCTTTGTTGCGTCAGCGACGGGGCTCTGCCCTCGACCCGCAAACTTTTGAAAAAGTTTGATCAAAACTTT
>CACYEJ010000012.1 GCA_902773395.1 uncultured Ruminococcus sp. | reverse complement strand
TTTTTGCCCCCTCTTTAGCACGCTTTTGTGGACGATCGGCGTGCTCCAAAAGTAAATCGCCCGCCCGGCGACAGAGGGCGAAGAGGATTAAAAAATAAAATTGAAGTTTGGTGAAGGATAACAAAATTTTCCTTTACGATAACTCAACACGAAAATTAAAGGAAAACAGAAATTCGCCTAAGGATAACAAAATTTTCCTTTTACAATATCTAAACAAGTAGATTTTATCAAGAAATTTCCGGATATCAGTGTGGGAAGTTTAAGTTAATAAGAAACAAAACGGTCAATCACCCCTTACGAGTATTGACCGTTAAATGTTATAATAATATGTAATTAAAGTAATGTGCCAATCTTAGTATTATCATTTATCTGAACACTGTAGCGAAGCACAAGCAATGAGTCTGCTGATGTAATCTTGCCGTCGTTGTCAACATCGCATACGTTTATCGGCATATATTCAAGATTTACAGATGTTCTCAAAATCATCAGCGAGTCATAGGCGTTAATTTTCTTGTCGCTGTTGATGTCGCCAATCATAAGTCCCGGAAGGATATCTGCGTCAATATCCTTTGTGGTAGTGATTTTTACAAATTTTATTTTATACTTCGCAGCGTAGCTTTCCGCTGTAGAGTGGTAAAAACCATAGAATGTCAAACCCGATGGGAAGGTTTTGTTATCAATGAGAAAAGCGTTTTCTGCTATTTGAGTTACTCCCGGAGTTATAACAACCTTTGAAAGACTGCTGCAATTTGCAAAAGCAGCATTTTCAATTTTGCTTATCTTGTTCGGAATAGATACGCCCACAAGCGATGTACAGCCATAAAATGCCGAGTCGGGTATTGATTTTATTTTCTCAGGCAATTTTACATATTTCAAACTGGTGCAGTTGGTAAATACGCCGTTTCCAAGTTCCGTTACACTGTCGGGAACAGAAAATTCCTGTAGTGACGTACAGCCTATAAATACCTCACGTCCGATTTTTGTTATGGTTTCGGGAATGGAAATTTTAGTGAGGCTTGTGCAGTTTTTGAACGCACGGTTGTCTATATCGGTTATTGTATTAGGAATATTGACTACCTTTATTCTGGAATTATCGGAGAATGTCCAGTGAAGTGACGTCACCTTTTTTCCGTCAATATATGAGGGAATATTGACGTATTCTCCGGAACCCTTGTAAGCTGTCAGACGAACTGTTCCGTCAGATAAAGCCAAAGCAGTATAGTCGCTTGCTTCGCTGCTGATTAAATCTTGTTGAGCCTGTACGGACGAATCTTCCATAATTGCTCCGGAATCCTCTTCAAATGCTTCGTAGGCATTTGCACAAAACGGCATAGACACAAACAGCATCATAGATAATATAGCGGATATGACTCTTTTCATTGTTCATATACTCCTTTGTTGATAGAATTTATTAAACTTATTATAAGACTTATGTTAAAAACTGTCAAGAAAATTTAAAAAATTCGACGGTGTGATTAAAAATTTGTGTAAAACTATGAAACATACAAATTTCAAACTGCACAAAAAATTACTTTTACATTTGTAGAACAGTGACAAATAACTGTAAATGAATCAAAGATTTAATAATTTTGCTGTTTTTGTAACAATTTCGTAACAAATTCAAGAGAGTTTACTGGTATAATAAAACTTGAATTATATTATACCAGTAGGAAAGGAATGTAAAAATGGGTGTATATGAAGAGTTACAGGCAAGAGGCTTGATTGCTCAGGTAACAGACGAAGAAGAAATAAAAGAATTAGTTAATGCAGGAAAGGCTACATTTTATATAGGCTTTGACCCAACGGCAGACAGCTTGCACGTTGGTCATTTTATGGCACTCTGTCTGATGAAAAGATTACAGATGGCAGGCAATAAACCGATTGTTCTTGTGGGCGGCGGTACAGGCATGATTGGCGACCCTTCCGGCAGAACTGATATGCGTCAAATGATGACACGAGAAACTATTGACCATAACTGCGAATGTTTCAGAAAGCAGATGAGCCGTTTTATCGACTTCTCCGAGGACAAGGCTATTATGGTTAATAATGCCGATTGGCTGCTTGACCTTAACTATGTGGAGCTTTTGCGTGAGGTAGGCGCACACTTTAGCGTGAACAGAATGCTTGCCGCTGAGTGCTACAAGCAGAGAATGGAGAGAGGATTAAGCTTCTTAGAGTTCAACTATATGATTATGCAGAGCTACGATTTCTACGTTCTCTATCAGAAATACGGCTGCAATATGCAGTTCGGCGGTGACGACCAGTGGAGCAATATGCTTGGCGGCACAGAGCTTATCAGACGTAAGCTTGGCAAGGACGCATACGCAATGACGATTAATCTCCTCTTAACCTCTGAGGGCAAGAAAATGGGAAAGACTCAGAAGGGTGCTTTGTGGCTTGACCCGGATAAGACAAGTCCGTATGAGTTCTACCAGTATTGGAGAAATGTTGACGACAGCGATGTTATAAAGTGCATTAAGATGATAACATTCCTTCCTTTGGAAGAGATTGCCGAGCTTGAAAAGCTGGAGGGTGCAGAGCTGAATAAGGCTAAGGAGATTTTGGCTTTTGAAACCACAAAGCTCATTCACGGTGAGGAAGAGGCAATCAAGGCTCAGCAGGCTGCGAGATCGCTTTTTGCCGGAGGTGCTGATTCCGAAAATATCCCGACAACGGAGTTTAATGACAGTGACTTTACCGAAGGCAAGATTAATATTCTTGATTTGCTTGTGAAGGCTGGTCTTGCACCGTCTAAGAGTGAGGCAAGAAGAAATGTTCAGCAGGGCGGCGTGTCAATAGACGGCGAGAAGATTACCGATGTCAATGCGGAGATTGCTGCTGAGGATATCCGTGCCAAAGGCGACATTGTTGCAAAGCGTGGTAAGAAAGCTTTCAGAAAGATTAAAATGGCGTGAGCTTAATTAATTTAACTTCGTGAGCTTGCATTGGAATAAACGCTGCTGCTCATATAAAAAAGGAGGTTGATGATGTGAAAAGGAAAGGAAAACTATCCGTTCCTAATGGCTTTCTTGCAATAATAGTTATTTTTATTTTTATTGCCGGTATATCTACATTGCTTGTTTCCGGTCATAAAATCGGTGTGCTGACGCAGGCAAAGGGAGATGTGCCTGCACAGTCCGGCAGCAGTTCCGGCAATACTCTTGAGGGTATTAATTCAAGAGCGGTATCTCCGAATGCTTTTGAGGAGGAGAGTAACCTTCCCGGCGGATATCGCTTGGTGTCTGTTTTGAATGAGGAGATTAACAAAGGCTCATTGGTGCTTGTAAACTATCAGCATGAGTCTAAAATAGACGGAGAGAATCTTGTAAATTTGTATGAGAACGTAACAAGCTCTGTTGGCGTGAAAGAAGACGAGATGGTTTTAAACAATGCTCTTATAGAACCGCTCAGCAAGATGTTCGATGATTTTAAAAAGGCTAAGGGCAGCGGTACGAGCATTATTATTTCCAGCTCATATCGCAGCAAAAGTGACCAGCAGAAAATCTACGAAGATTCCGTTAAGGAAACAGGCAAAAAGTCTACTGCATATTATGTTGCCGTTCCGGGCTACAGCGAGCATCAGACGGGCTATTGCTTCGATACGGCAGCAATTAATAATTCCGGTGAAATGGTTGAGCTTGACGGTGAGGGCGATTCCGCATGGCTTGCAGAGAATTGTGCCGATTATGGCTTTATTGTAAGATATCCCGACGATAAGACTAACATTACAGGCATAGGCTACGAATCTTGGCACTTCCGTTATGTAGGTACAGCTCATTCTCTGTTTATCTCGAAGCATAATCTTTGCTTGGAGGAATACATTACAGGTATCAGCAAGTATACGTTTGACAACGGCGGTCTGCTTATTGACGAGGGCAGCAAGGGTAAATGGGTTGTTTTCTATGTGCCTAAGCTGGAGGCATTTAATAACACAGATATCCCAGTGCCGGTGGATTCCGCTAAATGTCCATATACTGTTTCAGGAGATAATATCGGCGGTTTTATCGTGACTGTTGATGTGTCGAAGGATCCGTCAAATTCTTTGCTGCAAAAAGCTACTTCTAATTGGAGCTTTGATAATTCGGAACTTGTAATTAAGGATTTTGTCGATTATGATCCATATAACGATACCGAAGAAGATGAGGACGATGAAGAGGAAGACGAGGATACTGAGCGTGAATTTGAGCGTGACTCCGACGGCAAAAGATCAAATCAGGACGGCGACTGGGAGGACGATTCTTTCTGGGACGAGGAAATAGACAGCAGCTATGAGGTTGTTGACTATTATGATGAATTTGATGAAAGCTTTAAGGAGGGAGATGTAACCTCATCAGCAGACGATGACTACAGCGAAGAGTAGTTTATCTTAAATCCATAAAAAATAAGGGAGAACCGTATTATACAGTTCTCCCATAAAATTATTTATAGCGATTAAGTATTGCAGTCTAAACTGTGTGCCAGTTACCGCCTTGAATTTTTTCTCCGTTATCAGTTCTTATTTCGGTTTCCTCGTTTCCGAGATTACCGGTTAAGTACATAATTACCGAAAGTGCAGCCAACGGTGCTGTTTCCGCTCTAAGAATTCTGTTGCCGAGCGTTGCTGCCGAGCCGCCTGCGTGTAGTATTTCTTCTACCTCAGTGCGTTCAAAGCCGCCCTCACTTCCGATGAAAAGCGAAATTGTGTCTTGGCGATTTTTTGTAAGCTCACCAAGAGGTCTGCCGCCAAGTTCATAGCATACTATAGCCGATGTGCCTGCGACTTTTGCTGCGTCACTGAGCTTCAAAAGAGGCTTGACTTTTGGAACTGCTCCTCTGCGAGATTGCATTGCCGCTTGGAGGGCTATTTTGTTCCAGCGTTCAATCTTCTTCTTCATGGATTTATCATCAGGACGTGATACACATCTTGCTGTAAGTATTGGTACAATTTCCGTTACACCCAGTTCAACAGCTTTTTGAATTATGAAATCCATTTTGTCGCCCTTTGCAAGAGCTTGATAAAGAGTTACCTTTGTGTGCGGTTCGTTCCTGCACGGATAACTGTCCAGTATCTGCACGTTTACCTGATTATCGCCGATACTCTCAATTCTACAGTCGTACTGTATGCTGCTGCTGTCACAAACGGAAAGCTCTTCACCGGCTTTCATTCTCAGCGATTTTATGATATGCTGAGCGTCCTCTCCTGTGATTGAGTGAATGGGTGTTGTTACAATATCTGAAAAAAACCATGCCATATCATTACCTCAAAAATTATCTAAATCATATTTATCGGGATTATTCTCTTCTATATATTCCATAATCTCTCGTTCCTTGCGTTTCTTGACATATTCATTTAAAATAATGAATCGCACATATCTATTGGCAAGAATAAACGGCACATTTATTGTCACCGCAATTACGCCGGCAATAAAACCAAGATACGGAACGTTTGCCATTATTGCAAATATAAAATACAAACAATTTATAATATTACAAAACTCGCTTCTGCATGTAACTGTGAGGTACATTTTCAGCTTTGGAATATCAGCTTGAGATATTCTTTTTTGAGTAATGCCGTCAAGATTGTACCTGATAGGTATATATTTGTACCACGAATCAATATTGAAATTCTCTGTATAGAATTCGCCTTTACGTTCGAACTTGTAGGCACGAAACGGAAGCTTCCTGTAGTTGACGTGTTTCTGACCAATATTTTTGGATATAATATAGGATAGAAAGTCCCACAAGCAGATGATAAGTATATTTATAATTACAGCCATTCCTAAGCTGCTGCTCTTTAGCAACTTTCTCACCTCTTTTAAAAAGTATCTATATAAAATATACCAAAAATCTGTTTTTATTTCAACTTCAAAATTGTAACCTTTTTTATAAGATAAAAGATGTATGTTAAACCTAAAAGTTATTTTAAACTAACAAAACTATGAAAGGATAAGAATATGAATATTCAAGAAAAACTTGTAAAAACCCTTAACGAAAAAAATTTAAAAATAGCAACTGTTGAAAGCTGTACGGGAGGAATGCTCTCTCAGATGATTACAGATGTATCGGGTGCAAGCAATGTGTTCGAGTGTGGAATATGCTCATATTCGAACGAAATAAAAATATCTGTAGTAGGTGTAAAAAAAGAAACAATAGATGAGTATACCGAAGTTAGTATCCCTACAGCAGAGGAAATGGCAAGCGGCGTGCTGCGTTTATCTGGTGCAGACCTTGCCGTTAGCACAACAGGCGTTGCAGGACCAACAGGAGGTACAGAAGAAAATCCTGTGGGTACGGTTTATATAGGCTTTGCAACTAAGAGCGGCGTTACTGCGGAGAAAAAAAATTTTAATCTTGACGGCTGCGATAATCGTGCAGAAATTCGCCGCCGCTGTTCAAAGTATTGTCTTGAAAAAGCTTGTGAGCTTGCAGGCAGCATTATGAATTAAACTCGAAAGCGTTAAGATTTAGCACTTATCTTTCTCAGACCGGCAACTCGCAAGCTCTTGCCTGTTTTTGTTTTAATCGAAATTTTTTTATTATGGGATTGCTTTTAATTTTTTGATAACTTGCTCTATCAAAAGTTTGTTCAGTTTCGCTGAGGGTAGTTTATTTCTCT
>CACYEJ010000011.1 GCA_902773395.1 uncultured Ruminococcus sp. | reverse complement strand
GGCAAACCGGGACAGCCGGGGGCAGCAGGCGGAAAGCCTCAAATGCCAAAGATAGACAAATCCACTGTTAAGCGTTTGCTGTCTTATATATTCGCACATTACAAGCTGAGATTTTTCTTTGTGCTGTTGTGTATTTTGATAAGCTCTGTAGTAAACGTTATAGGTTCAATGTTTCTCAGAACGCTTATTGACGGCTATATTATGCCTCTCGTTGCACAGAACAATCCTGATTTTACAAATCTAATTCACGCACTCGTAACAATGGCTTGTATCTATGCAACAGGAGTATTTGCGTCATATCTTTATCAGAGAATTATGATTACAGTTTCTCAGGGAGTTCTCAAAAGAGTTCGTGATGAAATGTTCGAGCATATGCAGACCTTGCCTATCAGGTACTTTGACACGCACACCCACGGCGATATAATGAGCTACTACACCAATGACGCCGACACACTCAGGCAGATGATATCTCAGAGTATACCTCAGATGTTTAACTCGGTTATTACGATTGCTGCAGTTTTCTGCGGTATGCTTTATACCAGTTGGTATTTGACAATTGTTGTAATGCTGTTTGTAGTCGTTCAGATGATTGTTGTGAAGAGTGTGGGCGGCAGAAGCGGAAAGTACTTTATCGCTCAGCAGCATTCACTCGGTAAAGTAAACGGCTACATTGAAGAAATGATTACAGGACAAAAGGTAGTCAAGGTTTTCTGTCACGAGGAAGAGGCAAAGGAAGATTTTGACAAGCTCAATGAGGATCTGTACGATTCGGCTTACAATGCTAACCAGTTCGCAAATATGCTGATGCCAATTATGGCAAATATCGGAAATTTGCAGTATATAGTAATAGCTATAGTCGGAGCGGTGCTTGCACTTTCGGGAATAGGTTCGATTACAGTCGGAGCAATCGTATCTTTCCTACAGCTTTCGAAGAGCTTTTCAATGCCGATAGCACAGGTATCTCAGCAGGTCAACTCAATAGTAATGGCACTTGCGGGAGCAGAGAGAATATTCACACTCATGGACGAGGAGAGCGAGGTTGACGATGGCTACGTTACTCTTGTAAACGCAAAGCGTGAGGGCGATAAGCTTGTTGAGTGTGAAGAGAGAACAGGACTTTGGGCATGGAAGCACCCCCACGGTGACGGCACAACTACATATACTGAGCTAAAGGGCGATGTGCGGCTGTTTGATGTGGACTTTGGATATGTTCCGGAAAAGATTGTTCTGCATAATGTATCCATTTATGCAGAGCCGGGACATAAGGTAGCATTTGTTGGTGCAACGGGTGCAGGCAAGACTACAATCACAAACCTTATAAATCGTTTCTACGATATAGCGGACGGTAAAATTCGCTATGACGGTATCAATATAAATAAGATAAAGAAAGCAGATCTTCGCCGTTCGTTGGGAATGGTTTTACAGGAAACAAATTTGTTTACCGGTTCGATTATGGACAATATACGCTACGGTAATCTTGAAGCAACGGACGAAGAGTGTATAGCAGCGGCTAAGCTTGCGAACGCTCATGACTTTATATCACGTCTGCCGGACGGCTACGATACTATGATTGACGGTACAGGGGGAAGTCTTTCACAAGGACAGCGTCAGCTTTTGTCGATAGCGAGGGCAGCGGTAGCAGATCCGCCGGTAATGATTCTTGACGAGGCAACATCTTCGATAGATACAAGAACCGAGTCGCTTATTACAAAGGGTATGGATTCGCTTATGCACGGCAGAACTGTATTTGTCATAGCGCATAGATTATCCACGGTAAAGAATTCCGATGTGATAATGGTGCTGGAGCTTGGAAGAATAATCGAGCGAGGTACGCATAATCAGCTTATTGCAGAGGGCGGAAAGTATTATCAGTTGTACACCGGAGCATTCGAGCTGGAATAATAATTTTAAAATAACAGCATAGTTAATTTGTCTTTAACGGAGAAATTAACTATGCTGTTTTTATATCTGATAAAATATCGGTAATGAAAAAAGATACCCTAAAAAATCATTATGGTTATATTTTCTTATATCTCTGCATATATTTAAATAAATACCTCTTGGAGTGAGTAAATGGACAAATCCCTAAATCATATTTTCCTATGCTTTGGCGAGGAGTTTTATAATAGTATCAAAAAAATAAATGCAGATATAAACGAAATAAGAATACGCACGGAAAAACCCGTTGTGGTGTATATCAGAGGCGAACCTTTTTTATTACAGACAAACGGAAACTTAACCCCTATGAACAGCTTCAATGAAAAGACAATTTATACGACAGTATCATTTTCAGCTCTGAGAAAAGCCTTTGAACGTCTTTGCGACTATTCAGTATATAAACATCAGAATGATATCAATAACGGTTTTATCACGGTTCACGGCGGTCATCGAATAGGTATATGCGGAACAGTGGTGGCTAATTCCGCCGATATCAGAAATGTTACTGATATCACAAGTCTTAATATCCGTATCGCAAGAGATTATATAGGCTGCTCCAATGAGATTTTAAACAGAGTAAATTTTTCGAGCGGTGTACTGATTTGCGGTGTGCCGTCTAGCGGAAAGACAACTCTGCTCCGTGATTTGTCGAGAAATCTTTCGCTCAGGCTTTGCAAAAAGGCAGCTGTTATTGACGAACGCTCCGAGATAGCGTCATGCTTTAACGGGCGCAGTATGTTTGATTTGGGCTTTTGCGATATTTACAGCGGCTTCAAAAAGGCTCATGGAGTGGTTCAGGCTATCCGCACAATGTCGCCGGATTATATTATATGTGACGAGCTTACGGGTAATGATATCGAAAGCGTTGTATGTACGGTGAATTACGGTGTAAAACTGATTGCAGCTGTGCATTGCGATTGCTTGGAAAATGCTTTGAAAAATCCCTCTATTGTCAGTCTGATTCGGACAGGTGCGTTTGGGACAGTCGTTTTTTTGAAAAGTAATGATTTTTGTGAAATCGAAAAAATTGTGTGCAGGGAGGATATCGGACTTGATTAAATCGGTAGGATTATTAATGCTTTTCATAGCCTCTGTTATGGTGGGAATAATGCTCACGGAAAAGCTTAAAAATAAGATTGTAATTTTGAAATCAATCAAATTATTATTGCAGCAGTTTAAACGTGATATCACATATAGTATGCCCACGCTGTCGGAGCTGTTTTCAAATGCAGACATAGAACCGATTTTACAATTTACTGATATGATATCCAGAAAATTAGAAAACGGATATTCTCCCGAAGAAAGCATATCAAAAAGCATAGATTTAACCCCAAGTCTTAGCGTACTATCCGATGAGGAAAAAAGCTTCTTGATACAAACATTTTCGTCGGTAGGGAAGAGCGACGCCGAAAGTCAAACCCTGCTGCTTGAAAATGCTGTCGGGAGAATTGATTACTACATAGAAACGGCAATTGAAAATCAGCGGAAAAATTCAAAGGTGTATATGACAGCTTCTGTGTATATAGGGTTGGCTGTCGTTATAATTCTATTGTAAATGAAAGGACAGTAAAAATGGTGGATATAGATTTGTTGTTTAAAATAGCTGCAATAGGAATAATCGTTGCGGTACTTAATCAGGTGCTAACCAGAGCCGGACGAGATGACCAAGCTATGATGACTGCCTTAGTGGGGTTGATATTGGTTTTGTCAATGGTGGTTCAGCAGGTCAGCTCCCTGTTCACAACGGTTAAGTCGCTGTTTGGTCTGTGATGCGTATGAATATAATTTCTGTATGTGTGCTGGGAGTTTTTGCGGTGCTTGGCGGAGTGGCTCTCAGAAAGTATAACGGAGAGCTTGCGGCAATGATGATGATTTCGGCAGTTGTGCTGATGTGTGTAATGGCAATTCCTGTTTTAAGCGAGCTGTTTTCTTCTGTCAGAGATTTAACATCTGCTGCAAACATCAACAGCGAATATATTTCTGTATTAATCAAATCTTTGGGCATATGCTACATAACGCAAATTTCGGTTGATATATGTCGTGAGAACTGCAGCAGCTCAGTAGCCTCTCAAATTGAAATCGCCGGAAAGCTGATTATACTTTTGCTTGCTGTGCCGCTTTACGGAGATTTGATAGCAATGATATACGGTTTTTTAAATTCTTGACTTTTGAGAGAGGGAAGAGTGAGGAATTTGGAGTTATACTCAAAACCTAAAAGATCTAGCATGTTAAAGTTTTGATCAAACTTTTTCAAAAGTTTGCGGGTGACGGAACACCCCAAGAAGTCGAGCCGCCAGGCGAAGACTGATTGGCAG
>CACYEJ010000010.1 GCA_902773395.1 uncultured Ruminococcus sp. | reverse complement strand
CGTGGTGAAGATAATTGGAAGCAGAAGATTAAGTTTAGCAACCATTGGTCACTCCCAGAGGGAAGCAAACTTGTTGAAGCAGGCGTACTTAGAGCTTACGACAAGGATATTTCGAACGTTACTCCCGATACTGCAAAGGCAAACGGTGTAACACAGAATAAGTCATCTCTCAAAACAGTGAACGGCACATACAACCTAACGGTTAATATGAGCTATGAAACAAAGCAGAAGACTGTTTACGCAAAGGGATATATTATTTACACCGATGCCAACGGTAAAAAACATACTCAGATGACTGATATGCAGACAAGTGCATACTAATAATTTTAATAACTAACTGGAGAAATTTAAGATGAACATTAAGACAATGTATGAGGAAGCTGAGCTTGAGGTAATTTGCTTCGACTCAGAAGATGTTATCACAACAAGCCTTGGTGACGTTACAGGCGAAGGCGGATATGAAGAAGAGTTTGAAGAGGAATAAAATTTCACGCAAACTAAACTAAATCTAACGGCAGGAGGCATATGCTTTCTGCCGTTAGATATTTTGAGCTTTAAAATATATATCAAGTTATTTTTACTATAAACTGCCGTGTGCGAAAAGTCAGGAAACAGAACCTCTTTGCAATTATGTACAAATCGACCACAGCATAGACGAATGTTATGTATAGGGAAATGATAAAGAAGATTTTATCAAAGATTACGGTCTAATCATAATACAGCGAAACAGTACAGACGATCGACCATGGTAAAAAGTAACATGGGAACAGGCTTAAAAATAATTGCGTAAGATTATCCGATTAAACCAATTATAAACATTTTTGTAAATATTACTAGTGTAATCACTGCATTTTTCCAATCTTCGATGAATAATATAGGCTTATCCTTTTTTGCTTGGCTTGAGTGAAATCTGTATTTTTTATTTATTGGAAAGTGTTGTTAAAAATTGCATATTTAGAGAAAACAGCTCTTGTTTTATACAAAATTTTTATCTTGTGTTTTATAGAAAAAGCTGGATTCCTATTTACAAATTATGAATTTTGTGATAAACTAAATAAGAATATTATTGTCTTTTAAATATACCTTGTTTATTATTCAATAGTATTTAATTATAGCGTTTGTAAATAAAGTTATTAAATTTTATTAATGAAAAGAAGGAGTCTTAATGGAGCAATACATGAAGGCTGAAATGGAAATTATAGAGTGGATGATTGAAGATGTTATCACAACCAGTATGGGCGAAACACCAGTAAATCAAACCGTAGTTCCCAATAATACAGAACCCAGCGGTGGTCAGGGTGATGTTACTTGGTAATTAGGGTATTGTTATAGGTCTTGTTTCTTTAGAATGAACACCTATTGGCTTAATGAATGGGGTAAATATATATTCAAATTTTTATTTTGTAAACGTATTTTGAAATATTTTACTATAAAGATTATTTGCATATAATGCAGACTGGAATAGTCATACAAACGCTATAAAAAACATCATAGTATTATCTATATTATGATTAGTAAAACCTAAAAAAGTTCTAGTTTTGTATTTTTGGAAGGAGTCTTATTGTTCTATATTTTATGATGATTTGCAAATTAATATTCTGTAACAGTATATTCTATCCTAAATAGTGAATAGTTATAGTTCAGTGGAAATGAAACACCTTCAACATACGATGCTCGAATTATTTTCATTTCGGACACATTTTTAAAAACCGACTTAGTCGGAAACAAAAAACACTTTCCTTGTCAGATGTCTTTATGTTAAATCTGTTAGGGGAAGAGGGCTTTGCGAATTTTCTGTCAAAGCCTTGTTATTTCGGTTCTAAAAAAGAATCGGAAAATGCAGAAATAATTTAACGATTTTTCTGCAAAATATTTTATGCTTGATTTTTAACTCTTTAACCCTATTATAAAAAGTATTCTGTAGGTCGGACAGTGACTTTTTAATGTTGGGTTTTGTTGTTAATAATTCCTAAGACGTTAAATGAAAGCATAAAAAATCTTTATATTTTCATGGAGGTAAAGTTATGAAAACAAAGTATTTGCGAATCGGCAAAAGCTCTGTTGCAGTGTTGCTGTCGTTTTTAATGGTAGTTTCAACTATGCTTGTTGGTTCGCTAGGCACTATTGATGTTAGTGCAGATAGTTCTGTATCATCTGACGGCAGTGCAATTTTGTTTATTGACTACAGAACAAACAATACTTGGTGGGGTAATGGAAGCAGTAATCAGTTTGGTTACGTATTCAACAGCACCTCAAATACCGGAGGACTTTCTTTTAAAAAGACAAGTATCAGCGGTGTAGAGTATATTGAACTGCCGGAAGGCGATTGGACAGGTATTGTTCTTACAAGAAGCAGCAGCAGTACATTCGATTGGGACAATTTCTACAACAGAACAAAGAGTATGACCCTCAGCTCTTCCGATAACTGCATTAATAACTGGCAAGCTTATGATAGTGATCCGGGAACTGGCTTTGAGAGTTCAAGCAACTACAGCTTTTCACAGTTCAAAGAGCTTGAGCCGGAAGCTGAACTCAATACTGATGAAGGCGATTCAGTAGCAGTTGGTGACGGCGTAGAATTTAACGCTGCGCTCACAGGCGATAATGCTAAGTTCTACGATGTTAAGTCGGTTGTATATTCTGCTGATAATGCAGAGGTCAATGGAAATGTGATTACATTTGATTCTGCTGCCGGCGGTACAACAGCAACTGTTACAGCAACAATTACTTATAATGCAAAGGGCTTTACAAATATTACAGATACAGTAGTTGCAACAACAACAGTAAATGTTGAGTCTGCTGCAAATGTAACATACGAAGCTGGTGAAGCAACAACTGTTGATGAAGAAGGCAATACTGTTACAGGTGTAAATAATACTTTCACACTTGACGGTAATGTTGTAACAGCCGAGCCTGCTGATGGTTACGCTGTATACGGTGTAAGCTATACATATGTTAAGAGCGATGATTCTACAGGTACAGGCGATGCGAAAGCATTGGGAAATAATAAGTTTAAAATTTCCGTTCCTAATGATGTTAAAGATGGTTCTGTAGTAACAGTAAATGTAAGATTTGGTACTATGCGTACATTTACCGTAACTGCATATGTAGATGATAACAACAGAGGCTCATACGGTGAGAATTATAATGTATCCGTAAGCGATGGTACAACTACAGAAACAACAAGCTCTACTGTAAATCAGGTTAAGATTTCGGTACAGGAGGGTTCACAGGTTACTCTTACTGTAAACGATACTAAGACCAGCGATGATTTCATTATCGACAAGTGGTCTTTGACAGGTGATTATACACTCGATTCAGGTTCGCTTGTGCTTTCTGACCGTAAGTCAGGTTCAAGCTCATATTCCTCTCATACAATTACAATTACTCCACAGGGTAATGTTGACGCTTCTGCTTTCTTTAAGGAAGACGAAGGTACAGCTATCGACAAGTGGATTATTTGGGGAACTAAAGATGCTTGGGACGATAATCCCTCCAGCAATACTTGGAAGTATTCCGCAAGAGTTAATAAGACATATGACGGCAATTACTATGCTTTTATTGATAAGTCTACATTCAAGTTTAGCGTAGGCACAAGCTATTTCTTCGGTCTTTCGAACTCTAATTCCGTAAGAGGTAAAATTAATCCTCCTTCAACTTCTGTTTCGGTTACGGCTGATGAGAATTTCAAGCCGTATCTTAGCGAATACACAGGAAGTCAGAACAGAAGCGGTTATTATT
>CACYEJ010000009.1 GCA_902773395.1 uncultured Ruminococcus sp. | reverse complement strand
ATACTGTCACCTCCTATATAATTATTATTTCTGAATTTATTAACCTGATATACTGCTGTCAAACAAATCCCTCAATCTCTGACAATAAAGTGAGTTGTTCGCATCGGCAATACCGCTCAGCACAAGCACATGAGTGATATTTCGGCTGCGTATATACTCGCTCAAATTTTCCTTATATAGCTGTGCGTCAACAACATAAACCTCGCTGTATGCCGGCACAAGGTAGCCAATAATCGGCTCGCCAATGTGATCCTTTACAATCAGAAGCTTTTCGTCGCTGTCATTTTCTTCGTTAATAATTTCCAAAAGCTCAGTGTCTTTTCCCGGAAAAACACTCAGCGGATCATTGTCTGCATTTTTCAATGTAAACAAATCTGTTTCAATTCGCTCGCCTGTCCTTGCATTTACGCTGTCGCAGCTGTAGTGCACAGGCAATTTATAATATAAAATACTGTCGGCGTTGTTAAACAGCTCCTGATTTCCGTGGGGCTGCTGTTCATCGTCGGTAGTTCGCTGCAAGAGAGAACCCTCAAATCTTGCTATGCTGCCCTTTTTCTCCGAAAGCTTATCCAAAGAATAGATATACTCAGGCTTAAAAGCTGCTTGCTGAGCAAATTCTCTGTAAACATAATAAGCGCCCAATGAAGTAAGGCTTTCATCTGTACGATAATAAATATATTCGCTGCTATGGAAATCAAGCGTTTGATAGACATCTATATTTACAACGCTATCCATAAGAGATGATTTAAACTTAATAAGATTATCCTTTTGGGAATTAGTATAACGGCTCATATCTCCGCTGAGTCCGAATTCTGTATTGGTAGGAATAACCATACTGTAAACAGTAATATCATCGTCAACTGATGACACAATACTATTGAGCGTTGCGGCATAGTTCACCGCTGTATCGTCAATACCCTTAAACATAAGATAGCCGCTGCCCTCGGATACAAACACCTTACTATCAACCTTATCAAATTCTCCAACTGGAATATCCGGTGAATCAGGAGTGGCAACATCAATAGTTTCCGTAATTTCCGCCGTGGCTGGCTTATCGTTAAAGGAATCAACAAACGGTTTCAAGTATTTGATAAATACAAACACCAAAGCAGCAACAACCAAAACCGATATAAAAATTATCAAGCCCTTTGCAGCTTCGCCGCCTGTAGGCTTTTTTTTGAATCCTGAGGCTTTATGACGTCTTCTGCCATATCCGCTAGTTCTCTGCTGATATCCTCTATGAGAATAACTACTCATTAAATTTCTCCTTTTTTCGATATGATAAGGTGTAATAATAACTCCGGCTGAGTTGTGTAAAACAAAATCAATTCCGTGTACTCCCTTTTATTATAATATAAAATTCGATTGATTACAATACAAAAGTTGTGAATTCGAGTTTTATTCATAAATTGGTTGATGAATATTCAAATTTCAGGAATTGTAAACACAAATGTATCGTGATATAATTATTTTATAAAAGATTTTTAGAGGTGATAGGTCTTGAAAATACTGACCGTATTTACAGGCGGTACTATCGGAAGCGTTGTAAAAAATGGCATTGCTGATGTTGACATAAGTGCGTCAAAACCGCTTACAGATATATGCAGTCACTATAATAATATTGAATTTGAATATATCTCACCATTTAATATTCTCAGTGAGAATCTCACCTGCGGCACGCTTTCGCAAATATGCAGCTTTATGCTTAGTATTGATTTTAACAAATATGACGGAATTATAATAACTCATGGAAGCGATACGCTTGCTTACACATCGGCTGTGCTGGGAATGGTGCTGTCTTTCGCTAAAATACCAATAGTGATTACTGCGGCGGATTACGTGCTTACCTCTCCAAGAAGCAACGGAAAAGAAAATTTCACTGCTTCAATCAATTTTATCAAAGCATTTGCAGAGGGAAATCATCGTAACACAGGCGTTTTTACTATTTGGAAAAACAGGGGAGAAGCTGTCAAGGTTTATATTTCTACAAGAATAAATGAGGCTGACAGTTATCTTGATAGTTTCTCGTCCTTTGGCGGAGCTGAATTCGGGATAATGCAGGGAGAGCAATTCATAAGAACCGACAAATATATAAACCCCGACTGCACAAAGCCATGTCAAGACACAATATTTCTTTATAAACAATCTATTATTTTTAATAATAAGGTATTGTTTTTACAAAGCTATCCGGGGCTTGATTTTAGTGCGGCAGATATTTCAAATAAAGCTGCTGTACTGCTAAAGCTGTATCACTCGGCAACTGCGTGTACAGTAGGGGAGTCTGCATCTTTTCTCAAATTTGCGCAGCACTGCTTTGAAAATAATGTTGATGTATATGTGTATTCTGCGAAGAAAGGGGAGTATATTTACAAGTCTGCGGAGAATATGCTTTCAGGAAATATTGCGCCGCTTTACAATATCAATACTCCGGCGGCATATTGTAAAATTTTGCTTGCTTATGCAGTTGATAAAAAACACAGGGAAGAGGTTATTCACGGAAATTTATTTTACGAATCATTACCGCAAATCCATTAACCACACGAAATAAAAGCCCTCTGAATCTTATGATACAGAGAGCTTTCTT
>CACYEJ010000008.1 GCA_902773395.1 uncultured Ruminococcus sp. | reverse complement strand
TTAGTGACAAGGCATTTTTTGGATGTGCGAGTCTTGAGAGTGTTAAGTTACCTGATTCTGTTGAAACCATCGGGAACGCAGCATTCAATCAATGCAATGCGTTGAAAGACATCAATCTTCCTGATGGCATCACATCAATGGGAGATCGTGTCTTCCAGGATTGTCCTGTGCTTGAGTCAATTGAGTTACCAGCTTCACTGAAGACGGTCGGTTCAAATCTAATATACAACTCCGGAATTAAAGAGATTGTTGTTCCTGAAGATCTTGAATTGACAACTTGGCAGAAGGGTTCATTTGGTTCAAGCATTTCATATAAGGTTAGGGTAGTCAAAGGATCTTGGGCAGATTCACACTTTGACGAAGTTTTTGGTTCGATGGCTCAGAAGGTATATTGAAAAAAGGTATTGTTATGAGAAAAGTATCTAACAAAAAAGGAACAATAATGTTGGAATCGATTTTCTGTATTCTGGCGGTTCTTGTAGTTATCATTATGCTTATGGCGATTCTTCTGTTTATGTATCAGAAGGCAATGTTTGATATCGCATGCAATGAGGCAGCTGAAGAGTTTGCACATGGTTATAGTAAGCCGTTAAGCGATTCTTGGAGCAGTTCTCTTTTCAAGTATACAGGTGCAACAGGTGCAAGTCTTTTAAGTGCCAAGAAGGCATCCTTGTCAACAAAAGTTGCAGCGAGGCTTACATCAACTTCTTTGGCAAAATCCAATGGAAACATCATCATAGATGCAGAGATAAGCAATGATGATATTGGAAGAAAGCATTTCAAGGTTAATTTTAAGAAGAAATACAATTATTTGTTTGATGATATGTTGAACAATATAGGAATCAATACCGACCGGTACCTGGAAAAAACGGTTTATTTGGCAAATGTAGATATGATGCACTATAAGAGTTGTGTCGATACACACAAGTATATATTAAGTAAATTAAGCAGCATTCCTATTATTGGTACTTTGAGCAATGCGGCTATTAAGTTTATACATTCGATCACAGAGTATTTTGCGTAGTTTTTAGGAAAGGTGGAGTTCTATGAATATTATCAGGAAAAAAGCATTATTATCACATTTGTATTCAAAGGTTAGACGTGCTTCACGTGGTGCTATTTCTTTGTTGCTCATTTTAGCAGTAACGCCTTTCCTTCACATGTCTCTTATGTTGGTTGAAACCGTTCGTTATCAGGACGTCATAGAGAACATGATAGAAGTTCAGGATCTGTCAACGATGTCATTGATGGCAAATTATGATGATTTTATCCAGAGCAGATTCGGTTTGCTCGCTATGTCACAGAAAGAAGATTCCACCACACTTTTCAGGTATTATTTGTCACAGAATCTGATGAATAATGATACTGACAGTTTAACGGGTGATGTTACGGCCAATACAGGTTTGTACGATACTTCTGAGCTCGAGAGACAGATTTGTGAGTACGGACAGCTGAGTATCCCGGTAGAATTAATCTCAGATATAGTCGATAGTATTGGTGTATTGGATACTCTTAAGGACAAGATGAAAACAGGTAGTTTGGATAAGCTTACCAAGATAGGTGATGCTGCCAGCTCTTGTGGCGATGCACTTAGTGCTTTGTCAACGTTAAACGATAAAACAAAAGCGGCAATTGAAAAATTTCAGACTTACAAGACCGACCTTAAAAATTATAATGACAAATACACAGAGTTTAATAACAAAGCTTTGGCCTATGTAACATATGTTCAGAACAATTCAGTAAACTCTGATACAGATTTTTCTTTGATAACAGAATACAATAATCTTGATACTGCAAGAAGTGAGTACAGAAGTGCAGTTAACACACTGAAACAGAGTATCAGTAACACTAAATCCAGCATAAAATCCGCAGTAGATGCACTAAACACATTTATTTCGAAGGCACAGGCCGTAACAACAGCTGGCAACAAGCTTACAAGTCAAGGTGAAGATCCGACAACGAAACTGATTGATGAGATTCTGGTTTATGCTACTTCATTATCAACAGGTTGCTATGACCGTTTCAGTGAGAGTCTTGCTGATGGTGAGATTTCTGCTCTTGGCAGTATTTATAATTCACTGAATACTATGAATAACCCGGCAAGTTTTACAGGTTTGTCTATTACTTCTTCAGACACAGCAACAACGATAAAGTCGAGATATTATAAAGATATAAGTGCAATCCCGTCTGATTTTGAAGAAAAGACGAATGAGTTTAACGAACAGGCCGCAACAGAAGAACCAACCGATTCACAATCTGTCAGCGTAACCGGTATGCTGGATGTATTCTCGTCTTTCCTGGGTATTAATTTCTTTGCTGATGAAAACCTCAATGCGAGAGTATCAAGAAGTGCCAGCATGTTTAACGGCTCCGGAGAATGGTATGAAATGTCTGCCGAAGCAACAATGATGAGATCGATGATTTCGATTATAAATGACGCATATAAGGTCTTTACAGGTAATTTCTGGGAGAAAATTGTTGCGATAGCTGATTTCCTTATAAATTTTGGAAAACTCATGGTCTCGATGGTGACATGGTCAGTTCAATTCCTGACAACGTTAGCGGCAAATATTGGATATCTGGCAGATGGGAATGTTGGTGGTATAGCATCTCTGGTCGAGGTTGCAGGCTATGCTGTATATAATTTCCCTAACAGAATGACATATACCAAGAGCACAACATTATCAGGCTATAACCTTAACGATTTGTCTACTAATGGTGCACACAGAGTTGGTTCCACACCTGCTTGGGGTCAATCGTTCAATACAATGCTTCAGGTAATAACTGAAGGTTCAACCGGAACAGATGAAACCATGTTCAAGGGAGCAGAACTCGAATATATCCTGTGTGGAGATGAAGAGGAAATCGTTAATCAGTTAGCTGCTTTGTTTGATCTTTACATGTTTAGATTTATAGTCGATGCGATTAGCTCTGCAACTAATTCAGAGGTCCAGAGCATGTGTGAAGGCACATATATTGCCGGAATAGTAATCTTCTTGATAATTC
>CACYEJ010000007.1 GCA_902773395.1 uncultured Ruminococcus sp. | reverse complement strand
CGGATAGCCGCATTGTAGATTGTCGTTGCGGCTTGACAGATACCTCCGCCGATACCGTCAGCAGACCTGCCGTTTACGATAACGCCGGCAGAATAATATCCGTTCTCAACAAGATTGCTGTCGCCTGTCTTGCCGTTAAAGGAGAACACCTCTCCCGGCTTGATAATTGAGCCTGTCATACTCTCCATTGCAACAGTCATATTCATATTGCCAGCCCATGTGTTGCCGGAATACGTTTCATACTTCGAGATAAGCACTAGATTTTTGAGCAAATCCTCCAAGTCTGTAGTAGGCTCAACAACCTCCATTTGACCGATGATTTCTGCGTCAAAATTCTCGTTCTTTTTCAAAGTGTCGATTTGAGTAACAAGGTCGTCAACATCTACGCTGTAGCCCACAACACCCTCTGCAAAGGAAAACATATCTTTCACACTGTCCTTTGTGGTGTCGATATTTGTAACATGAGCATTTTCCATCTCAACGTTTACTTTTTTAGCTACCTCTTCGCAGGCTGTTTTGATAGATTCCTCAGGGAACTGCATCGTTATGGTATATTCCCTTTTCTCCGAGCGTCTGAGAGTAGCACGCCCCTTATCCATAAGGACCTCACGCATATACTCGCTGTACTCGTAAGCCTCGTTAAGCACCTTGACAGTATCGAACTTGAACTCAAAATCGTCCTCTGTAAGATAAACTATTTTGTCGTGACAAGTAACGGTATAGTTAATAGACGGAATCAGCTTTGACTCCTCAGTACTCAGCATTTCCTTTGCCTGCTTCATTGTCTTGCCGCCCAAGTCAACGCCCTGCACGGAAATACCCTCAAGGAATTTGCCCTGAGGAGCGCTGAGCGAACTGTTGCTCTGCTTTGTTGCAACGAACTCCTCGTGCTTTACAGTGTCGAAAATGCCCAACGCTGCCGAAGATACAACCACACCGGCAGAAAGAATCACAACTGCCGTTACAATTGGGATTGCAAAAAGCAGCCTATTTCTTTTTTTCTTTTTGCCGTTTTGGGTGTTTTCCTCTTCCAACACCTCATCATCAGAGATATCCTCACTGTAGCTTACAACACCTGAAATCTCATACTCATCGAATTCTTCTGCCTCAGCGGCGTTAATTCTTTCAAGCTCTGTCTGAACCGGCTCTCTTTCCGGAATTTTAACAGGTCTTTCTGCTATCGGCTTTTGAGATTTTTTAGGAGCGGCGTGTGAATCAGCCTGAGTGCCAGCCTTTGCGGCAGTCTTCTTTTTCACAGGCTTCTGCGTGTTGTTACTAGCAGAACGCTCAGAAGACTTATGAACAGCAGGCTTTACAGCGCTGTCAGAGGATTTCTGAGTTTTTTTCTTAGCCGGAGCTTTGTCACCGGAATAGGGCTTTTGCGAAGTATTTTTTCCGGCGGCACTTTTCGGACGTGACGATTTATTGCCTTGTCCGGAAGGTTTCTTTTTTACTGCGGCTGTCGCAGATGTTCCGGTATCAACAACAGCCTCTTTTTTTAAGTCGTTGTTCATATCTTTTCTTTCCTCTTTTGCTTTACATTATTATACAAAAACATACAACTGTCCGTTAAACTAAAGCATACACGAACAGAATTTTCAAATATCCAAAAATTAGTTTTTTCTCAGTATAATAAAAAACAACTTTGGATACATAATAATGATACTCCTTTATTCACATTTTGTAAAGGAGATTGCAATTACAACTTTGTAACATTCTCAAAATTTACTTTTACGTCATAATTACCCGAATAAAAAAAATTATTTTTGCACTTTTTGACATACACATTTTGTTTGAAAAATTCAAATAAACTAAACAGAAATGATTTAACAATTTTCGCTGTAGAAATAAATTTTGAAAAAGCAGTTGAAAAATCTACAGAAATACAGTATAATTTACTGTAGGTAAATTTTACTTATTTTAATCGTTCAAAGAAAGGGAGTTCTACGTGGCTATCATAACCCTTGACAAGGTTTCAAAATACTATACAAAACGTCCTGCTTTGGGTACTACTACCTTTGTCGTCAATAAAGGAGATTTTTTCGGAATTGCCGGTCCGAAAAAAAGCGGTAAAAGCACAATTGTAAATTTGATATTGGACTTTATCCGTCCGACAAGCGGCTCTGTAACAGTTATGGGACAGAAGTCAACATCGCTTTCAATCGACAGAAAAAAGAAAATCGGATTTATGCCTTCAAATCCTTCCTACTGCGAATCCATGAAAGCAATAGACGTAATAAAGACCGCCGCCAAAATCAAAGGCGTCAGCGACCACGAAGCAGTGATGTCGCTATGCAAGCATTTCAACGTGGACAAAAACAAGCGAGTAGGAAGCCTGCCGCTAGCCTGCCGAAAGAAAATTGCGATTGTCATTGCGCTTATGGGCAATCCCCAGCTTGTAATCATGGACAATGCGTTTGTTGCGCTTGACAGCGACACAAAAAACAAGCTTGCGCATTACCTGCTTGACCTCAATCGTGAGGGTGTGACTGTTATCGTTACCGACAGAAATATTGACCTGCTCCAGCAGATTTGCTCCAGAATTGCAATTATGCGTAAGGGTTCGCTTCTGGAGATATCCGAGAAAAATGTTCTTATGAAGAGCGACACCCGAAGAGTGAGCATAAAAACAAAAGCTGATTTATCTGCGCTGTACACACTCTTCAACATTACGGAGATTACCGAGGACAACGGTTATATTTCTTTCCTGTACAAAAAGGATATCAACGACTTAATCGAAGCATTGACGCATTACGAGCTTGACGATTTACAAATAACACTGCCGTCGCTTGGTGACGCATTAGTTCGCTATTACGAAAAGAAGCTTGAACAGGAAAACGGAGGTGACGAATAATGAACGGATATTTTTCAATGCCTCTGTTAGGGTACAACATAAAATCAAGAGGACGAAACCTGCTTATCTGGTCAGTCATATCGCTGGGTCTGTTCATTTTAATAATTGTAATGTTTACAAATCTTTTAAATGCCGGACTGCCTGATTTTCTGGGAGATATGCTGGCATCGTTCCCAACAGCGCCGGGCGAGGACAAAAGCGTAATTCTGCCGGATTTCAAAGATTTTGGCGTAAACTACGGCGTTTGCATGCAGATAATGCTTATTGTAGGCTGTGTGTATGCAAGCTATCTGGGAGCTTCTGCCAATTCCGGTGGCAGAGGTGACAGCGACATTACATTTATTTATTCGCTTCCGGTGACAAGAGTATGCACCGTTTTGACAAGTTATTTCGCCCAAATTGTTATACTGTTTTTTTACAACATCATTGTACTTTTGGTTTCTCTTGCGGTGCTTTATTCCAATAATAAAATGCACTATCTGGGCAAAATAATATTAGCGGCGGCGGCGTTTCTGCTTATAGAGATTGTGTATCTTTCAATCTCGTTTTTGCTCTCGACATTTATGAACAACAGCTCTCAGGCGTCTTCAATCTCTGCTGTTGTTGTAACTGTAACGGTCATCTTTGGAATTATAGGCTCAATGGCTAAATCGCTAAAGCTGATGAAAGCACTTTCACCATACTCATACGTAAGCGTATATTCAATAGTATCAGGCGGAGAAAGTATGTTCTATCTTGGTATTGCGGCAGGACTGCTTATTGCGCTGATAAGCGTTGTTTTGAGCTGCGTAAGATATGAAAAAATTGACTTTTTGCTTGACTAAT
>CACYEJ010000006.1 GCA_902773395.1 uncultured Ruminococcus sp. | reverse complement strand
TAGAAATCCTAATCAGTTAGAAAACTTCTGCAAGCCTTTCTCCATTCTTGCAAGTGATTCCTCTTTACCCAAGATATCGAGTATCTCAATTGCACCGCCGGGCGTAACAGTCTTACCGGAAACGGAAATTCTTGCCGGCCACATAACTGTGCCGTTTTTCACACCAAGCTTTACAGCAAGATTAATGAGTGTATCGTGAATAGAATCGTGATCCCAGCTTTCAAGCGCTGAAAGCTCGTCATAAACAGCTTTAAGCATAACAGGTGCATTTTCGAGATTAGTTTTGCTCTTCTTGTTCACAAACATCTCTTTGTCATAATCGGGCTGTTGTGCGAAGAAGTCAATTACCGAAGGAATCTGAGTGAGCTTAGTGGTACGCTGTTGCAGGATACCTGCAAGCTTTATCGTATCAAATTGCTTGTCACCAACAGCCTCAAGAATATAAGGTCTTGCAGTCTTCTCAAACTGCTCTACTGTCATATTTTTGATATACTCACCGTTAAACCATTCAAGCTTGTCATAGTCAAATACTGCCGGCGACTTGCTGATACCGTCAATGCAGAACTCCTTTTCAAGCTCAGCCAAAGTAAAAATCTCCTTGTTATCCTTAGGGCACCAGCCGAGCAGAGCGATATAATTAATAATTGCCTCCGGAAGATAGCCCTCATTTACCAGATCCTCAAAGCCTGTTGAACCGTGACGCTTCGAAAGCTTAGAGATATTACCGTCGGAATCCTTACCCATAATGAGCGGCAAGTGAACATATGTGGGAATATCCCAACCGAAAGCCTCGTACAGCAAATTGTACTTTGGAGTGGAAGACAAATACTCGTTACCTCTAACAACGTGGGTAATACCCATTGTATGGTCGTCAATTACATTAGCAAAATTATATGTCGGATAACCGTCGGTTTTAATAAGTATCTGGTCCTGAAGCTCACTGTTAGGTGCAGTGATATCACCGAACACAGCATCGGTAAAGGTAGTTTCACCGTCAATCGGCATTTTCTGTCTAATTACATACGGCACGCCCTCTTTAAGCAGGCGGTCAATCTCCTCCTGCGGCAAATCACGGCAATGACGGTCGTAGCCGCCGTTAGCGTATTCCTCGGTATTTTTAAGAGCTGCAAGTCTTTCTTTAGAGCAGAAGCAGCGATATGCCTTACCGTTCTCTATCAGCTTTTCTGCAAAGGGGCGGTACATATCTTTACGCTCGCTCTGAACATATGGACCGTAGTCACCGCCGATATCCGGACCCTCATCGTGATTAAGACCTGCTTTTTTCAGAGTATCATAAATTACGTCAACAGCACCCTCTACATATCTTTCCTGGTCTGTATCCTCTATTCTCAAAACAAATGTGCCGCCCTGAGATTTTGCAATCAAGTACTCATACAAAGCCGTTCTCAGATTGCCTACGTGCATAAAGCCTGTAGGACTGGGGGCGTAACGTGTTCTAACTTTACCTGTCATAATTTTATAGCTCCTTTTTTAGTTAATATGTGAAGCTGCTTTCTGTTCATCTGCTTCACGATTCCAACCTTATCAATTAATCCGTTGGGGAATTTTTATAGATACCTTTATATTATATCACATTAAGAAGCAATTTCCAATACTTTTTTTAAAAGAGTAAAGAAAAATGGGCTAAATCGGTGTACAAATATTGGACACAAAAGGGGGCTTCGATGTGTACCCCTTAGGGACAAATTCTGACGCAGGCGGTAAAGTCACCTAATTCAAAAAGTCGTTGTGCGTTATGCTTGTCGGGGCTTCCCGACCGTATTTCGTCTGCCGTTGGCAGTTTTCCAAAAGGTGTTCAAATTCCTCTTTGCTGTATATCAAATTCACCGCACTTAGCATTGCATTCGTTGTCATGTATTGCGGAAATCCAATCTCTCGAAGAACCTCTCTCCGGAAGTCGCCGCTGTTTTCACCACCGGTCAAGCCGTATATAAAAAAGTCTGTTTTTGTAATCTCTCCGCTCGTTCGCTTTGTTTCCTCACCAATAACCTGAACGCCGCTGTTAAACACCGCATTAACAATTATTTCGTCTGTCATACCCTCAACACCCAACAAGCCTTGCTTTGACGGCTGCGACTTGCGTTTTTCTTTACCCTTAATGTCGGGTATGTACGCCTGTTTAATTTGTGTATTATCAGAGATAATTCCTTTCAGGAAATTTCTTATTACAAATCCTGCACCGTCGCTGTCCGTGAGAATTACAATTCCCCTTGCCTGTGCCAATCTTCTGATAACGGTCTTTTTCTCGCTGTCCTTAAACACACGAAAACCGCCTGTTTCTATAATAGCTGTATCGAACAGAGCCGCAAGACGAATTCTGTCATATCTGCCTTCTACAATAATAGCTTCTTTTATTTTTATCATAATTTTATCTGTCCTCGTTTGCAATCATCAGCAGCTTTACAATAAGCAGCTCCAGTTGTACTCTATCGTCTGTTCTGGTACTTTTTAACAGAATATCTGTTTCAGTGATAGCGTCAATACTCTTTCTTAATACCGCCGTTGATGTTCGCTTGCTGTTATTTTCCGCCTGATTCAAGCGGAATTGAGATTTATAAGTAAACCATTTTGCCAAATCCGTTGCTCTGCTGCCGCACTTAATCGCAATTCTTGCACGGTACATATCTACATACGTTGTCGCCAACACGCCAAGAATAGCGATTGGTTCTTCTCTTTGATACATTAGTCTGTCCAGCACTTTGAACGCTGTTGTGCTGTCGTGATTAATCAAAGCCTTTGATATATCAAAAATACTTGATTCAAGATTCTTCGTCACAAGCCTGTCAACATGTTCTTTTGTAATCTCTCCGCCCTCGCCTACGTAAGCACAAAGCTTCTCAAGCTCGTTTTTCAGCGAATTCAGGTCAGTTCCGCAATACTCAACTATAATAGCTGCTGTCTTGCTGCTCAGGGTAACGTTTCGCCGACTCGCCCAAGAGATAAGCTTTTTCTGCAAATTGGAAGCAGTAAGCTTATTCAGCTCTACTACGGTTCCTTTTTTATTGGAAAGTGTTTTCAGTTCCTTATCCTTAGCAGTTTGCTTGTCGCTCTGTCTTGTTGGAAATGTGATAATCACAATAGTATCTCCCGATACATTGGAAATCAGCTTAATGATTCTATCACCGTCCGCCGAGGAAAAATCAGCAAAGTCAAGGTCCTTCACCACAACAACATTATACTCGCTTGCAAACGGTATCACCTGCAACGCAACCGCAAAATCATCTACATTAAAATCATTTTCAAATGTATGAAAGTTAAAATCAGAAGGTTCTTTGCCTGCAACCTTCTCAATTAATTTTTTAGTATTATGAGTTACAAGCATTTTCTCTGTTCCGCATATGTAATACAGAGTGCCAAAATCTCCTCCGCTCAGCACTCTTCTAAATTCTGATTCACTCATTGTTGGCATATCTAGTCACTCCTCCTGTATAAACTTTCTTAATATCGACACTTCCGTCATTTGAAATAATAAAATCAATTCTTCCGTTGCCATTAGTTATCTCTGACGCTGTTCCATTTATCGCTATCCACTTCATTATCTCCTCGCACTCTTCTCCGTAAGCCGATACAGCCACATATGTATTTTTATCTGCCGTCAAATGAAGCGGATAATCACAAAGCACCACAACATCAAAATTTTCATACTTCTCAGGCAGCTCATTAAAATTACATTGCAAGGGGCAAATAAGAAACTGCTTATCATAAACTGTAAGATACTCCCAAGTACTTTTTTCTGTTTTTATAATTTCCAACGTCACACCGTTATAAATACACACTTGTGTTTTATCGGACACCTTTTCAACGTCCTTACCTATATAACTGAGATGACTGTATTTTTCATCATACAGCTTATCATCAGCGACAATTATTTTATCTACATCAAAATCATTTGTAATCCTCTCGCAGTAATTGTACTTCGTTTTCTTAGGCGGTACGTCAATCAAACAGTCAATGCTTTTAAAATCGGACAATTCTTTTTTAATCGTATTATATTGATATTCTTCTCCGTATGAATTAAGCACAACAATATGGTCATCACTTTTAATGGTAAGCGTCAATCCATTGCCAACATCAAGCACAGACAAAGTTACCTTGCCGCTGTCCAAAATGACACTACAGCTATATAAACCCACAAATACGGCAATGGACGCAATCACTGAGAGTTCTAAGTATATTTTTCTTTTATCAAATATTATTAACAAAATCATGATAACCACTGTCACAGCAAACCATATGCAGACAAAAGACTTGCGTATATTAACGCTTGAATATGGCAAATTATCAAACAAATCAGTAACGTATATCATATATTTTGCAGTACGGTCTGAAAAGAATATGAACAGATAACCCAATGGCTCAATATTCAAGGCAAACATAACAACAGCGATTACACCGCAAACTATAATAATACCAGTAAACGGCACTACAAGAACATTCACAATAATCGTATACGGAGAAACTCTGCCCATTACAAATATACAAAAAGGAACACAACCAATCATTGCCGCTGCTGCTGTAGAAAAAAACGTAATCAGCTTCATAAAAAAGCTTTTGGTAACCTCAAGCTTTTCAATCAAAAAATCAGTCATGCGATTCGCTAACAAAACAATTGACAGCGTACAGCTAAAAGACCACAGCAAACCGATGTCACCTGCATTAAGCGGATTTAAGCATAACAAAAACGCTGCAAACCCTAAGGAATTCAATATATCGGGCTTTGAACTAAATAGTCTGCTTGCATTTACCAGAATTGCCATAACCAACGCACGCCTTATAGAAAAGCCAAATCCGGTAAGCACAGCAAAAAACGTAATACCAATGCACTCGGCTGTAATCGAAATATAATTTTCATCATATTTACTTTTAGTTACAAAATAAATCACTGCCGCTGCAATAGACAAGTGCATACCTGAAACTACCAGTATATGCGACACACCAAGTCTTTGAAATGCTTGATACACATCATCGCTCAAATACTGCTTGTCACCGGTAATCATCGCCGTACACAATCCTGCTTCATCATTAAGAAGATACTCTCGAAATGTTTTGGAAATATACTCTCTAATTTTAGGAAATACCGCATAGAACGGTTTATCTTGATTTTTAAAAACAATATATCCGCCTTCATTGTAAGTACTAATATATGTTGTAAGAAAAATATTTCTAGCGCCGTAATAAGAAGCGTAGCTATAGCCCTCTTCGAAATCTGATGAAAGCCTTGCTTTTGCCTCGATTTTATCATATATTTCCATAGGAAGATAATAGCTTGCAGTAACGTTTATTTTTACACTTTTTCTCTCGCCGTTTATTGTAGTTGTCTTAACAGTAAAATGTGTATTTTTGCCGTTCTGATATGGTTCTGTAACAATCATACCCGAAAAGGAAACTACCTCACCGTCATATGTATTAATTATCGGCTTAACATAGTATTCCAACGTTACACTATATCCCAACAAAGCCGCACAAACAGACACACAACAAACCGCTGCTGAAATTAATTTCTTTTTACCGCCAAAATAAAAAACAAACAGCACAGCCGAAAAAGCAAAAAACACCACGGCTAATTGTAAAACCGCAGTGTGAAAAGCAATCGCAAATACCAACGAAAAGAGTATACTAAATCCGATTAAGGCAAATGGTCTTTTCATTAATATGCACTCTCCTCTTTTCAAAAGCCAAATAGAAACAAACTAATTCAAACTTTCAATGCTCAACAGTATATAACATCACTATAATTGTACCATATTAAATAATAGTTGTCAAAATATTTTTTATGATAATACAAGTAAATTCCAGCTCCTTGAACATAACAGCGTACAATTTGAAGCAAACTAATCCCCTATTAATTAAAAAAAGGCAGAGTTACTAAACATCTCTGCCTTTGCAAATTTAAAAATTACTCTTCATTACCGGCGTTCGGGTTTTGATTAGCATTTTGACCGGGCTTTTTCTTCGCCTGAATGATAGTCTGTCTTTTCTTCTGGAAGTCCGCAAGGTTTGCCGCAAGAGCTGCTTCTGTCTTTTCAAGCAGACTGTCAACATAATTATTGGCTGCATTCTTTACCTTTTTAGCCATTGTTTCTGCTTCGGCAACAATTCTCTCAGCTTCCTGTCTAGCCTGAATGACAAGCTCGTTATTGTCGAGCATATCGTTTCTTTTCTTCTCGGCTACGCTGATAATTGCCTCAGCTTCCTTTCTTGCGTCACTTAAAATTTTAGTTCTGTCGGCTACAATAGCCTTTGCCTGACGGGTTTCAGCAGGCAGATTAGCTTTAATCTCATCAATAATATCGGTAATCTGAGCCTTATCTACCATTTTTTTGTTTACAACCGGCAGCTCCTTGGAATCCTCCAGCAGGTCGGTCAAGTCGTCAAGTAAATCGTCAACTTTCATTTTTATATTTTACCTCCTCCGCATAATCTGTCACGGATCTCATCGTGGATACATTCCGGAACAAAGTCCCTGATGTTACCCCCAAAACTTGCAACATTTTTTACAATGCTCGAACTCAGATACATATTCTCCGCCCGTGATGTAAAGAATATAGTTTCCAACTCCGGATTGAGCATTTTATTGGTAAGTGCCATCTGAAATTCATACTCAAAATCAGACATTGCACGCAAGCCTTTTACAACGGCAGTAGCATTGCGTTCTTTTGCATAATCGGCAAGAAGCCCCTCGCAAGCCACTATCTCAACGTTCTCCAAATCGCCCAGCACTTCATCGAGGAAGTGGATCCTCTCCTCTATGGTGAAGCAGGGAGTTTTGTCTTTATTGACAAACACCGCAACGATTACCTTATCAAAGGTGTTTGCTGCTCGCTTGATGATATCAACGTGTCCCAATGTTACCGGGTCAAAGCTGCCCGGACAAATCACTGTTCGCACCGACATTCCACCTCCTTTTAATTGTTGTCACCGCATTATTCCGCAAAGTCCTTATGACAGTAGCTTGTGATTTTTATCTTTCCGTACTTGTACTGTCTGTACTTCACAAACTCAGACAACGCTTCCGGCAGCTCCTCAGTTACCGGCGACTCGCACAGAATAAGTCCAGTTTTGTTCATAACTGATTCTGCTTTATTAAGAGCAGCCTGCAACAGTCCTGTTCCATACGGCGGATCAAGGAAAAGAAAATCAAACTTCTCCCTGCCAATATTCAGATAGCTGATAGAATCCATCTGCACAACTTTTGCGTTATCGCCAAGCTTAGTGGTTTGGAGATTCCTCTTCACAATAGCGACAGACTCACGGCGGTTATCCACAAACACAGCCTCGCTGGCACCACGGCTGAGAGCCTCAATACCCATTTGTCCGGAGCCTGCAAACAGATCCAGAAAACGTCTGCCCTCTATGTCGAATTGAATAATGCTGAACACAGCTTCCTTTACACGATCAGTTGTCGGTCGAACGTCCTCACCGACAAGCTGTTCGAGCTTTCTGCCTCTGGCAGTTCCTGTTATAACTCGCATAATTTTCTCCTATATTTTAACTCTCATAAATTATAACACGTTTGTTACTGTTTCGTCAACCTTTTTTAATAAATTTAATTACATTTTTGTAAATTTTTTTAATTTAATATTTATCCGTGAGATCAATTCAGCTTAAATCTTCACTTTTATGAAAATAACTATACACTGCATTTGCAGCATTCTTTGTCATAGAGGGTGCATTTTCTAGCTCCTCCAGCTCTGCCTCTTTAATATTCTTGATTGAACCAAAATGCTTCAAAAGATTTTTTGCTCTTGTAGTTCCTATTCCCTCAATATCCGTAAGCGAACTTTTAAATGTCGAATTACTTCTTCGTTGATGATGATACCCAATAGCAAAACGGTGAACCTCTTCCTGTATTTCCGACACAAAGGTAAACGTACTTCTGATAGACTTCAGTTCAATTTCACCTTTACCGTCTGTAATAGCCCTTGTCTTATGCTTGTCGTCTTTTACCATACCAAACAGAGGAACATCTACTCCGGCAGCCTCCAACACAGGACGCACTGCCGAAATCTGCCCCTTACCGCCGTCAAGCAAAATCAAGTCGGGCAATCTGCCAAAGCCCTCTCCGGTATCCTTTAGCTTGTGGTACTCCTCAAAACGTCTTGTTAAAACCTCGTTCATTGACGCATAATCGTCCTGCCCCTCAAAGGATTTTATTTTAAATTTTCGATAAGCGGATTTGAGAGGTTTGCCGTTTTCGAACACAACCATTCCGGCAACATTTTCTGTACCTGACAGATTTGATATATCATACGACTCAATATAAACAGGAACCTTTTTAAGCCCCAGCAAGTCGCCCAGCTCCTTTAACACAGAGTACTGTCTGCCCTGACTGTTTTTGCTTTGTGCAAGAACCTCTGCCGCATTATTTTTACACATTGTCACAAGCTGCAAACGCTCGCCTTTTTGCGGTACAAACAGTTCTGCCTTTCTTTTTGCCTTATCTGAAAGCCACAGCTCAATATTCTCCTTATCCTCTGTTTCTCTGTCAATCGTCACACACGGTGGGATTTTATCTCGAATTGCGTAGTACTGCAAGATAAACTCATCAAAAGCCGTATTTTCATCGCCAATCTCTTTAATTAAAAATGTTTCCCTATCATACATCATGCCGTTTGAAAAGCGGAACACCTGAAAGCAGCCGTCCACGCCATCGGCAAACAGAGCGATAACGTCCTGCTCACGCACCTTAGACGCAACAACCTTTTGCCTGTCGCTCATACGCTTAACGGCAGTAATCCTGTCACGAATTCTCGCCGCACGTTCGAATTCAAGGTTATCAGAGGCTTCATACATCTCCTGCTCCAATTCTTTAATAGATAAGGTTGAACCCTTTTTTAAGAAATCCACAGCCTCTTTAATCGTTTCGCCGTACTCCGACTCAGAGATTTTTCCCTGACACAAGCCGCAGCACTGCTTGATATGAAAATTAAGGCATGGTCTTGTTTTGCGGAAATCCTCAGGAAATTTTTTATTGCATGTTGGCAGCTTAAAAATTTTAACCGCTTGGTCAACGGCATTTTTTACATAATATGAGCTGGTATAGGGTCCGATAAACGTACCTGTACCATCAGGCTTTTTTGCCTCGGTGATACGTGGAAACGGCTCAGTCGAAATTTTAATATAGCTATAGCCCTTATCGTCCTTCAATAATATATTATACCTCGGCTTATGCTGTTTTATAAGGCTCGCTTCAAGCACCAATGCTTCAAATTCGCTGTCCGTGATGATATACTCAAAATGATCAACATTCTCAACCATACGCCGAACCTTTGTGTTGTGGTTGTTTTGAGAACCGAAGTATTGACTCACTCTGTTTTTCAAAGCCTTTGCCTTGCCGATATATATAATTTCCTTTTTAGAATTATACATGATATATACTCCGGGCTGCAAAGGGAGCTTCATCGCTTTTTCCCGAAGTTCCTTTAATTTTGACATATAACCTCACTTCCTTTTGATTATCATTTCATAAGGAATTAACCGGTAAATCCTCTGCGCATGGACAAAAAGAGCACCGACAGAACAAACTGCCGATGCCTATAAAGTACACACTTAAGAAATATTATGAAGCAAAACCAGACTTTACAAGTTCAACCAAGCTGTCAACAGCCTCTTCTTCGTCAGCACCGTCAGCAAGGATTCTAATTGTAGTACCGCCTACGATACCAAGCGAAAGAACGCCCAAAAGGCTCTTTGCGTTCACACGTCTTTCTTCCTTCTCTACCCAAATAGAAGACTTAAACTCATTTGCCTTCTGAATAAAGAATGTAGCCGGACGAGCATGCAATCCAACCTGATTTTCAACTAAAACTTCCTTAACACACATTTTAAGTAACCCTCTCTCCATTAAAAATATTAAGAAAATATTCCATTTATGAGTTTTATCTATACTACTATTATATCACAGAAACGGATATCGTCAACAGTTATTTTCAACTTTGGATTGATGAACTATTGGCGGCGATTTTCAAAAAAGTTCTTTGTGCATTTTGATAAAAAAGACGCCACATAAATTAACATCAAGAAATGATACTATTAATCAAATCTCGTTCTTTGTCGCTCAGCTCTGCTTTTTCAAGCAATTCAGGACGTTTCAAAGCTGTTCTGATTACAGACTGTTCACGGCGAAACTTCTCTATGTTTTTGTGATGACCGCTCAACAGCACAGCGGGAACTTCTTTTCCTCTCCACACTCCGGGGCGTGTATACTGAGGATATTCGAGCAACCCGTTGTAATGGCTTTCCAACTCGAAGCATTCGTCATCTGAAAGCACACCCGGCAGCATTCTCGCAAGTGCGTCTGCAAGCACCAACGCCGGAAGCTCACCGCCTGTAAGAACGTAATCGCCGATTGATATTTCTTCATCAATGTACTCTTCAATCAATCTTTCGTCCACACCCTCATAGTGTCCGCAGAGCAAGCACACATTGTCAAGCTCAGAAAGCTCTCGTACTCTTTGCTGAGTAAGCGTCTTGCCCTGAGGCGACATATAGATAAAATGAGGACGGCTGCCTATTTCCCTACAGATATCATCAAAGCATAAAGCAATCGGCTCCGCCATCATCAGCATACCCATTCCGCCGCCATACGGTGCATCGTCAACTCTGCGGTGCTTATCGAAGGCATATTCACGAAGCTGTCGGCAGTTAATCTCCACCGCACCGCTTTTTCTTGCACGTCCGATAATACTCTCACTCATTACCGCCTCGCACATTTCGGGGAACAGCGTGATAATATCAATCCTCATCGTCGAAAATTCCTTTCATAGGACGAATACGGACTACACTGCTGTCAATATCTGTTTCAATTACAACGTCATCTATAACAGGGATTAGGTAATTTTTGCCATTGTCATCTGTCACCTGATAAACATCATTAGCACCTGTTTTGATAACATCGGTAATTTTGCCGTAGCTCTGCTGAGAATCAGCATCTACAACCTCACAGCCGAGAATATCCTGTACAAAGAACACATCATCGTCAAGCTCGACATCGTCACGGTTGATATAAAGGACAGTTCTCCTCATAGCGTCTGCCTGTTCAATTGTATCAATACCCTCAACCTTAATGATTGCGACATTTTTTTGCGGTCTTGATTTAGTAATCTTTATTGTATCGCCATTTTCGAGATACAGCTCATCAAACATACAAATAAACTCAGGCCCGTCACACCAGGGGTCAACACGCATTTCGCCTTTGAGTCCCTGAGTATTGACAATTTGACCGACTTCCAAAAACTGTTTTTTCATATGAAAATACGTATCCTCCGTAATTATTAGATGAATAAATTTTACCACAACCGCACAAAAAACGCAACAAGATTTTTTTACAAAATTTATTAATAATTTTTATAATTTTTCTATTCATACTCCTTTTATCCTTAAAAAAGCAAGTCAATCTTTGTTTAAACGTTGGCAGTTTGTCCTTGTCATATTTTCCCCCTTATACAGCATATAAATTCATCACAAGAATTTTTCTGCACCGCCCACAAAAAAGGAATCATGGAAGGAGAACAAAAAATGATAAATTTTTATCCTGAGGGAATACTGATTGATAAGGCAGAAAACAAGTTCTGTCTAAAGAATATTTCCGGCATAACCGAAGCAATGCACGAAGGGCGAATACTGGAAGCAATGGTAAGCGTTTGTGACAGCTCTCACAATCTTGTCGTGAATCTCAATGGAATAAAAGGTGTTATTCCACGAGAAGAAGGAGCAATAGGAATCAAGGAAGGCAAGGTGCGTGACATTGCAATTATTTCCAGAGTAAACCGTCCCGTATGCTTTATCGTAACGGGAATCAAAAGTGATGAAGCCGGCAATCCAACGGCAATTCTTTCACGCCGTGCAGCACAGGAGCGTTGTATGAGCAGTTACATTGAGAAGCTTTCCGCCGGAGATATCATCAACGCTCGAATCACACATCTTGAACAATTCGGAGCATTTGCGGATATTGGCTGCGGAATTGCATCGCTGCTGCCCATAGACTCAATTTCTATTTCAAGAATAGAGCACCCAAAACAACGCTTTACAACAGGCATGGATATCAAGGCGATTGTAAAAAGCATAGAAGGCGGAAGAGTATGCTTGTCGCACAAAGAGCTGCTCGGAACATGGGAAGAAAATGCGGCACTCTTCGAAATCGGTGAAACGGTATCGGGCATTGTAAGAAGTGTGGAGGACTACGGAGCATTCGTTGAGCTTGCACCAAATCTTGCTGGCTTGGCAGAATACAGAGAGGGACTTGTACCGGGAATGGAGGTAAGTGTTTACATAAAGAACATTATCCCTTCAAAAATGAAAATTAAACTCATTGTTATTGATACATTTGATACAATGCACAAACCCTCACCGCCAAAATATTTTTACGAGGGAAATCATATTGAAGAATTTTTATATTCACCTGTTGGCTGTGACAAAATAATTGAGAGTAGTTTCGTATAATTATTTACTTAAATCAAAAATCATTTTTGGTTAGAGTGACAAAAGTACCTTTTCAAAATTGAGTTTGGCAAAATGAACAATAACAGACTTAAAAAGTAACTCAAAAGTCCT
>CACYEJ010000005.1 GCA_902773395.1 uncultured Ruminococcus sp. | reverse complement strand
TGTCGATACGGTGCATAGCGTCCTTAATATTGTTCATTATATCCGCAAACTGAGCAGTGGGGTCATCTTTGTAGATATCATAATAGCTTTTTCCAAGCTGCGCATAAAATGCGTTTACCTGTCGCTCCTCATCCGTAATTTTTGCATTTATTCTTGTTTGTTCTGCAAAAGCCTTTGTCTGCGAGGCTGCCTCCTGCCCTACCATTGTAAGCTTCCTGCTGAGATCATCTAAAAATGCCATAATAAAAACCTCTTTCTTTATTAAGTTATAGTAAACACCTTTACATAATTATTCATATCTGTAAATTTCTCATAGTACAACGCATCTGTAGACACACTTACATCAAACCTATCCATTTGATTAAGCCGATTAACAATATCTATCAGCTTTTTCTCATTGTCCTTATCAAAACCGTTAACATTGTAATAAGCAAGCAGAATGTGCGGCGTAATATAATACGGAAGAACCCTTGCACAGTCAACTATACTATACAAGCTCATCATTCTGTCATAATCTTCCTTACTTTTAGGTCTGAGAGCAAGAGCAATTGATGTACCAAACATATTGACAACATAGTTTGTTTCAAAATTAATAGCACATCTCGGTATTTTTCCCGATTCAACAAACTTCAAAAGCGTTACCTCATTATGAAACATATCTGTGCTGATCTCATCCAAATCGCAGCCATTGCTTAAATCGTGAAGAGTAATATGAGCGTTTTCAATGTTCAATCTTTGGGCAAAGCATTCTCCTGCTTCACGATACAAAGTATCGGTAATTTGGCATATACGTTCTTTAACATTATCATCGGGAACAAAAACGGTAGTATCTCCGTAAAAACGCTTAAAAGAATTGTTTTCATCAAACTTGTCCCATACTCTCTGATTCAAAACAAATCCCTTATCGCCAAAGCTTAGTTGGGGCTTTTCAAAATTATCTATTCTATCCTTAAATGTCAAGTAGCTTTCCATACAATCACCTCATTTTTAGCTGTCCAGCTTAGACGGAAGCTTTGATGATATATCAATAAGATTCTCAGTCAGCACAAAATTATACAAAAACGGGTCTACAACAAACCTGCTGCAGTTATCCATTCCCCTTAGCATTTCAATACATTTTAAATAGGGCAGATTGACAAGCTGGGCATTTTTAAGCAAACCGGCTTTTGAGTTTATCTCTCTTGAAAAAAGCGGCACATAGTTAAAGCCGTCGGCAGCGCTCAAAATCTTAGGCTGTACCATTAATTGCCGCTTTACCAGAACTATCGGCTCGGAGGGAGCTTCCCCTTCTCTGCTGACAGCAACGTCTACTGCCATAAATACATTGCTGTCACGCAGGCAATGAAGAACCGACATCATATTTGCTTCATTTCTGTTATGAATAAATCTAACTATTAAAGCACAAAGAACATCCCCGTTTTTCAGGGCTTCGGCTGTAATTTTTATTTTTTCGTTTTCCATATATTATAACTCCGAAAAATCAAATTTATATATTATCATTATATATAAATTTTTTTGATTTGTCAACAGGATTTTTATCTTCAATTTCTAAAATCAAATAAAAAACTGCACAAGCCTCTTTCAGCCAGTGCAGCTCTTAAATTATGTCCTATTTTAAAATATGCTTTTCCTGATTTATATGAACATAAGATTCAGCAATTCTTCTATATCATCAGCCACAATCGCTACAGGCTTGCACTGCTGCTCTCTCAAATAGATCTTGTAATTTCCTTCACGAGCTTTCTTTGAAAAATCTTGAACAAGCTGTTTGATCTTAAAGCCATCCGTCATGGTGTATGTTCCGTCAGCCTCAAACTTCATGATACCGCAGGTACCGTTATCTCCAAGAAACATAGATTCTAACATCTTTTCATTTTCAGCTATAGAAACCTGATATTTAGACTTAAGCATTACACAAAGCAAATTTGTAAACTCATAGCTCTCCATAATGCCCATTTGCTCAAACTTTTCTTTGCAGGATTTAACCACCTTGTCAAACATAAAGCTCGGCTTCCATTTAAATACATTTTCCACACCGTGCGGAAGTATGGTCACCAAACCCATGAAAGGTATTGTGCCGTTGTTCATCATTACCGACATCCCGGCAATTT
>CACYEJ010000004.1 GCA_902773395.1 uncultured Ruminococcus sp. | reverse complement strand
ATTACGATTATTACCGTTGGGATGCTGTGCGGACTGCCCTTTCTGTTCGTCTTTTCTGTACCATACTTCATGGTCGTCAAGAGAGAAGATTTGTTCAAGCTCCAACAAATACTGTTCACTTGGGTTTATATCGAGAAAATAGCGATAGATTACTTCGGCGGTGATGTATTTCACATTTTTGGAAAGCTGATTTATTGCCGCTTGCTGTGACTGAACATGTTTTATATCAACTGAAGAAATGCCAAGTCCGTTGATTGAATTTTCAACGGCAATATCGCAGGCAAGATTCCAATAACGCTCGTTTACAAGCGTGCCTATGAACATGTGGCGGTAAATGCAATGAAAAATTGCATGAAGATACTGTCTGCCCGGAAGTTCTTTTTCGGATTTGTAACTTTTTAAAATGTGTATGGGATTATAGTAATAGTTTTCGCCGTCAGTTGATGTTTTTTCGCTGCCTATTGGCACAAATGTCAGCCGTCCGAGAGCTGTGTCCATAAAGCGGAGATTCACAACAAGTGAGTTACGGGACAGATTCAAAACGCTCACGGCGAGGGTGTTTATCTTTTCGATTTGTTCAAGTGTAGGCATTTTTATCAGCTCCTATAGAATGCCCTCTGCCTTAATTGACAGAGGGCATATATGTCATAGTAATTTCAAAAAGTCAATTACATATAAATATCAAAAATCATCATCAAGCAGCAGGTCGTCAAGGGCGGCGAAGCCGTCGTATTCGGGGTAGTGCTCGTTGCGGTAGTTCAAGAGAACAGAGGTTGAGTTCACACACTCATTTCGTGTGGAGATGTCTAAGAAATAAAGTATCTGTGCAAGAGTAAAGCGGTCGAGCATATCGGCAAATGTTCCGTCATTTTTTAGTATGCACCCAACGAACGTCCACTTGTCGAGCAGATAAACGATATGATTTACCTGACGGGTGTACTCACCGAATTTGAACGATTTTACATTGATCTTAGCATCGTTCTCGATATAGCCATTATCGCTCTCATCATAATCCAGTTCAACATTACAACCTTTAAACTTGATCCATATACTGTAAATATTCTCCCAACGGCGGTGGTCAAATTCTCTTTCAGATTTCACCTCAATACCGTGCTTTGCAGCTCCCTTGAAGAACATAAAAGGTATCATCAGTCCGTTGTAGCGGTCTGCGGCGATTGTTTTTGGGTCGGTGATTATTTCCCACATCTGCTCAAATGGCTGGCGTATCCCGTTTTTGACAAGATAATCCTGCCATGCTCTTACGGTGCTGCTGTCAAGCTCCATAGGATGTGCAATTCCTACGGGAACTTTTTCATCAACTGTATATGGCTGACCGGAGCAATCCACCGTGCCGCTGTCGGTGAGAATAAATGTGTTCTTTCCTTGCGAGCGAACAATATTCTCATCCATTTTGCGAAGTATCGGATTTGCGGGAATATTACGCAGATAGCTCTTTGCGTCTCTCGTTCTGCCCGAAAGAAAATCCTCAAAAAACAGTTTGTTTCTCTCCTTGACGATCTTTTTAAGATCGGCTCTCATCTTTTTTATATCTGCCGCTGCTGCCGCATGAAGCTCGGGGTTTGCTCCCTTCTTCGGCAGAGATTTGACCGTCTTGCCGTTCGATTCGTCCGTAAGAGATATTTTCAGGTCGCTGCCGAGTACTGCTTTTACGGTCTTGCCACCGAGATCAAATATGTGAACACCATCCTTATCAAGCCCTATATCAGCAAAAATCCGCTCTCTGAGATCGTCAATAGTTGTTTTGTGAAAATATGCATATTCTTCAAACCTTTTTAAAAAAGAACCTTTCTGCCATTTTTCAAAATAAAGAATGGCAGGCTTACTTTGGCTGATAAAAACAGCACCCCTTGCTGTGGTGCAGCGGTTTCTTAAGTAACGGTCGCTCTCCCATCTATTCAAATCGGATATGATAGCTTCGACCTGCTCGTCCGTGCCGTAACGTCCAAGGGGAACAATAAATCCGAACATTACATTTCCATACTTTTTATAAAGATATCCGACACATTCAGCCAATGAGCTTTTATCAAGATATGAGGCTGCCTTTTCGGCGTTACTGTCTATATTATAATAATTAACGCTGTCATTATAACCCCATGTGCGTTTTTCTAAAGGCTTGACCTGCAAATAATAGGGCATAACGGCACACTTCACAATATAAACATCATCGACGGAATTTCCGTCTGCAAACTGAACACGACTCATGATTTTAACTGCTTCAGGGCAGTTTCTCAAAACAGCATCAAATGATGATTCTTTAAAAATCTCACGAAATTCGGGGTATGATGTGTTTTCTTCGACACCAAGCGTATTGTAGTACGCTTCAACAACTTCAATTGCCTTTTCGCTTTTTTTCTTTTTAGCAGCTGTTAAAAACTCCTCAATCTGCTGCTTTGAAAAATCATCAGGATGATCGAGTATGTAATCGGCTGCCTTGGAGAGATTTGTATCCTTAAGTGCCTTGACCTCGATATTTGCTTTTATAAACTCAATGAGATCTGCGGCAAAATTCTTTCTTTTCACTTCATTAAAATTTTTAATTTTTTTATTCAGCACGCCTACAGTTCTGAACAAACAAGTAATAACAATACCGACAGGACTGACGCCGCCGTCATAACCAAACCACTTGTAATCGATTTTGTCCATGCCCTTCGGGAAAACAATAATACGAAAAGAATAAGCGCAATCAAAAGCACTTTCACATATTTTTATAGTCTCATTTTCGATAACGACACGTTCAACCGAGGTGTGGGAAAAAGCCTTTTCGCCTATTTTCGTCACGCTGTCGGGTATCGTTATGCTTGTAAGCGATGTGCAACTTTAAAAAGCGTACCCACCTATTTCCGTCACGCTGTCGGGTATCGTTATGCTTGTAAGCGATGCGCAGTGGGAAAAAGCCTTTTCGCCTATTTTCGTCACGCTGTCGGGGATTGTTATATCACCGCTGCCCTTATACTTGTAAAGTATACCATTTCCCACAATCACAAGATCATTCGGATCGTTTTCCAGCCACGGTGTTCGCAAAAAAGCATTGCTAGCGATCTCAGTTACGCTCTCAGGGATAGTTACGTTTGCAAGCAATTTGCAGCCGTCAAAAGCTTCGTAACCGATTTTCGTAACACTGTCGGGGAGTGCTACGCTTGTAAGCGATGTACAGCAGGAAAAAGCACCCGAGTCTATTTCTGTCACGCTGTCGGGTATCGTTATGCTTGTAAGCGATTCGCAGAAGAAAAAAGCTTTCCAGTCTATTTCTGTCACGCTGTCGGGTATCGTTATGCTTGTAAGCGATTTGCAGTTAAAAAAAGCCCTTTCGCCTATTACCGTCACGCCCTCAGGAACAACAATCTCCGTCACACCCGGCTCTTCAGTATAATTTTTCAGCACACCATTCTCAATTTCAAATGCCATAATAAATTACCTCTTTTTCTTCCTCTAATCAATAAAGCCCAAGCACTTTTCGTATCTCGTTCTTCGCTTTAAGCTTTTTTACCATACCATTGTCAAAATAACGAGCTATCGTCATTCCCTCGACCGCCTTAT
>CACYEJ010000003.1 GCA_902773395.1 uncultured Ruminococcus sp. | reverse complement strand
GGTTACACATCGAACCGGCAACGCCGGACGAAAATCGGTCGGGAAGCCCCGACAGGCAAAACGCACACTAACTTTTTGAGTTAGGTGACTTTACCGCCTGCGTCAAAATTTGTTCCTAATGGGTACACATCAAAGTATAATTTATGGTTGACAGACATAATTATTAGGGAACGTAGTGCAGATATATTTTTGAGAGGGAGTTGTTTCTATGCGGCTGTTTGATCTTCACTGTGACACGCTGTACAGAGCTTTTACAGAAAATAAAAGCATCATAAAGAATGACTTTGAAATATCAATTGAGCGTGGCAGTACGCTTGATAAATGGATTCAGTGTATGGCGGTGTGGATTCCCGATGATGTAAGAGGGCATCAAGCCGAGCTGCTTGTGGAAAAATGCTGTTCTTTGCTTGACAGTGAGCTTGACCAATGCAGAAAACAGAATATAGACGCCGCTAAAATTGACAGTGTTTCAGATATTAAATCACAATTTAACGTTATGCTTACGATAGAGGGCGGAGCAGCTCTAAATGGAAAGCTTGAAAATATTGAGCGTTACCGAAAGCTTGGAGTCCGTGCAATGACCTTGACGTGGAACGGCAGCTGCGAAATAGGTGACGGTGCAGATGTTGTAAATCCAATTGGTATTACAGATTTTGGCAGAGAAGCAATTGCAGAAATGGAACGCTGCGGAATAGTCGTTGATGTATCTCACGCAAGCGACAAGCTGTTTTATGATGTTGCCGAGATTGCCAAGCGTCCGTTTATTGCCACACACTCGAATTCGAGAACTGTCTGCGGACATAGGCGAAATCTTACGAACGAACAATTTGAAATTATCAAAAACAGCGGCGGCATAGTGGGCATAAATTGTCACAGGCATTTTCTGGCGGAACAGAATCAGTCAATTTCAGATATTATAAAGCACGTTGAATATTTTTTGAGTTTAGGCGGAGAGAACACGCTTTCAATAGGTACGGATTTTGACGGCGGCGAGCTGCCCGATGATATTCACGGTATAGAAGATATGCACAAAATTTACGAGGAATTTACCCGATTAAATTATAATAGCGTGCTGCTTGAAAAACTCTTTTTTAAAAATTCATTTAATTTTTATCAAAGCTTTGACATTTGAGAAATTATAGTGTACAATACAATTGTCACTTAATTATCGTATGTGGCAGTGCGTTTAGAATTGAGAGCAAAAATGCAGATTATTCGTTCTCAATTTTAAAGAAAGGAATGTTGAATAAAATGAAGTATAATAGTACTACCGATAAAAATATTGTTGTTTCTGCATCGCAGGCAATTGCACAGGGTATCTCTACAGACGGCGGCTTGTTCGTTCCGCAGGAGATTCCAAGTTACTCTCTTGCTGATATCGAGAGCTTAACAAAGCTTGATTATCAGGGAAGGGCTAAGAAAATTCTCGCTGATTATCTCGATGACTTTACTGCTGAGGAAATTGACGAGTGCGTTACAAAAGCTTATACCTCTGAAAAATTCGGCTCAAATAATCCGGCTCCGCTTTCCTATCAGAAGTACGGAGATATCGACATGAATATCCTTGAGCTTTGGCACGGTCCTACTTCCGCATTTAAGGATATGGCATTGCAGATTCTTCCGCATCTTCTTACAAAATCTCTTAAAAAAACATCTCCAAATCAGGAGGCTGTGATTTTGGTTGCTACGTCCGGCGATACAGGTAAAGCCGCTTTGGAGGGCTTTAAGAATGTTGACGGCACAAAGATTATGGTATTCTATCCTGTTGACGGAGTAAGTCCGATGCAGAAGCGTCAGATGACAACTCAGGAGGGCGAGAATGTCAACGTGTGTGCTATCAGAGGTAACTTCGATGACGCTCAGACAGGTGTTAAAAAGATATTCACCGACAAGAGCCTTGTTGAAAAGCTTGCTGAAAATAACTACATTTTCTCCAGTGCGAACTCTATCAACTGGGGCAGACTGCTTCCGCAGATTGTTTATTATTTCTCTGCTTATGCCGAGCTTGTGAACGACCGCAAAATTGCCCTCGGCGACAAGATTAACGTAGTTGTTCCAACAGGAAACTTCGGTAATATTCTGGCTTCTTACTATGCGTTCAGAATGGGCTTGCCGATTAACAAGTTTATCTGTGCGTCGAACTCCAATAATGTATTGACAGATTTCATCTCAACCGGTACGTATGATAAGAACAGAAGCTTCTTTGCAACTATTTCTCCGTCTATGGATATTCTTGTTTCCAGTAATCTTGAACGTTTCCTGTATCATATGACTGATGAAAACGATGCAAAAGTCAAGGAGTGGATGACAGCACTTAAAACAACAGGTGCATACACAGTTGACGACGATGTAAAAGATAAGATTACAAATCTTTTTGTCGGCGGCTTCTGCGATGATGTTAAGACAAAGGAAACAATTGATGAGTTCTTCAATAAGTACGGTTATCTCTGCGATACGCATACCGCCGTTGCTGTAAATGTATATAAGGAGTATGTGGAGAAAACAGGCGACAGAACTGTTGTTGTTCTGGATTCGACCGCAAGTCCGTACAAGTTCAGCGAAAGTGTGCTTAATGCCGTAGCAAAGGGCGAGGAGCTTCCTAATGACGAATTTGAAATGGTTGACCTGTTAAGCCGCAAGACAAACACTGAGGTTCCCAAACCCCTTGCCGCTTTGAAAGACAAGGAGGTACGCTTTACCTCTGTTGTAGATGCAGACGAGATGCCGGACTTTGTGCTTAATTCTTTAGGTGTAAAATAATGTCACTTTATGTACTGGGCGATCCGCACCTCTCTTTGGGTGTGGATAAGCCTATGGATATTTTCGGCGGCTGGGGCAATTATGTCGAGAGAATCGAAAAAAATTGGCGTGAAACTGTTGCCGCTGACGATACGGTACTTCTTGCCGGCGATATCTCGTGGGGAATGAAGCTCGAAGAAACATTGGAGGATTTTCGCTTTATTGACAGCCTGCCCGGCAAAAAGCTTATTCTTAAAGGAAACCACGATTACTGGTGGGATACGAAAACGAAGATTGAAAGATTTTTCGAGCAGAATCAAATCAGGGATATTTCAGTGCTTTTCAATAATGCGTATCTTGTTGACGGGATTGCCGTTTGCGGAACAAGAGGCTGGTTTTACGATGCTCAGGGTGCCCAGGACGCAAAGGTGATTAACCGTGAGGTAGGCAGACTAAAGATGTCTATTGAGGCGGCGAAAAAGCTTGACGGCGAAGTGATAGTGTTTCTGCATTATCCGCCTGTATTCGGTGGGAAGGAATGTCTCGAAATTATGAATGTGTTGCTGGAGTATGGCATAAGCAAGTGTTATTATGGTCACGTTCACGGCAGGAAAGCCCATAGCATGGCAACAGTTGGTAATTACAGAGGAATTGAATTTAAGCTGATTGCGTGTGATTATACGCAGTTTAAGCCGATTAGAGTGTTTTGATAAAAAAATTTTACCTCGTTTTTACAGAAAATTCACAAAAAAGGTAGATTTAATTTTGAATATATGATATACTTATAAAGTTAAGCGTAGACTGGGTTAAATATACTGGAGTTAAAAAAGGATTACCACATAAAAGTTTTGATCAAACTTTTTCAAAAGTTTGTGGGTGACGGAACACCCAAAGAAGTCGAGCCGCCAGGCGAAGACTGATTGGCAGGTGTTCCTAATGCGGAGCCCCGTCGCTGACGAAACTAATTGGCGTAGAACAATAAACTACCCTCAGCGAAACTAAATAAACTTTCTTTAGGAGAAATAAAAAAAGCACCCACAAAAAAATAAAATGTTTCAGTTAAAACTAAAACAGGCAAGAGCTTGCGAATTGCCGGACTAAGAAAGAAAAGTGGTAAATATCAATGCTTATGAGTATAGAATATTGTAAAAATCATACCAGTGTGGTAGAATTATGCAGAGGGAGTATTATTACATGTATAGCTTTTCTGTGCAAAATAAGACCAATATCAAAATAACCAAGACAAACGCAGTATCACTAAATGTTTGGGCTGCATAATCAAAGCATTTAACGGCAGTTGAAAAAAATCAGGAGGAAAGAACAAAATGAGTTTAGTAGCATCAAATCAGATTGAGAAAAACAGAAACGAATTAGAGGTTTCCGTAGACGGCGAGGCATTCAAGAAGGAAATTAAGGCTGTTTACAGAAAGCAGGTTAAGAATATCAGAATTCCGGGATTCAGACCGGGCAAGGCACCGCAGTCAGTCGTAGAGAAGATGTACGGCAAAGAGGTATTCTACGAGGACGCAATCAGAAATCTTTATCCGAAGGCTTTGGAGGACGCTGTAGAAGAGGCTGGTCTTAGAATTGTTCCGGATAAGATTGATCTTGACGTTACAGAGGTTTCTGAGGACGGCTTCACATTCAAGGCTGTTGTAACAACTTATCCTGAGGTAACAGTCGGCAAATATAAGGGTATTGAGATTGAGGCTGTTTCCGCTGAGGTAACAGACGAGAAAATCGACGAAGAGATTGACAAGGCAAGACAGAGAGCAAGCAGCATCAAGACTGTTGAGGACAGACCGGCTCAGGACGGCGATATCACTGTAATCGACTTTGAGGGCTTCGTAGACGGCGAGGCTTTCGAGGGCGGTAAGGGTGAGAATTACAGCCTTACACTTGGCAGCGGTAGCTTTATTCCCGGCTTTGAGGAGAAGCTCGTAGGTCACAGCACAGGCGAGGAGTTCTCTATCAATGTTACATTCCCTGAGGATTATCAGGTAGATGAGCTTGCAGGCAAGGAAGCTGAGTTTAAGATAACTATTCATGAAATCAAGGAGAGAATTCTTCCGGAGCTTAACGATGAATTCGTTCAGGACGTAAGTGAGGACGCAGAAACTGTTGAAGATTACAGAAAGGAAATCTCCGAGAACCTTGCCGAGGATTTAAAGAAGGCAAGAGATGCCGATATCGAGGAAAAGGCTGTTAATGCTCTTATTGATTTGGTTGAGGCTGATATTCCGCAGGCAATGTATGAGAACAAGATTGACGATATGCTCAGAGAGTTCGAGTACAGACTTTCTATGCAGGGTCTTGACCTTGAAACATATATCCAGTACACAGGTCTTACAACAGACTCTTTCAGAGAGCAGTATGCAGATGAGGCTGAGAAGAGAGTTAAGGTAAGAATGGCTCTTGAGAAAATTGCTGAGATTGAGAATATCGAGGTTTCAGATGAAGAGCTTCAGGCTGAGTATGATAAGCTTTCCGAGAATCATAATATGAGCGTTGATGCAATCAAGGGTATTATCAAGGAGAAGGACCTTAGAAAGGATCTTCAGGTTGGTAAGGCTATGGACCTTGTTAAGGAGAACGCTAATATTAAATAATTATTGCTCTGATATATAAAAGGACTGCCGGATTTTTTCGGCAGTCTGAATAATATTTAGAATTTAAGACTAAAATTAAAATAAACCTATTTTATGAAAGGATTGAATAATATGGCTTTAGTACCCTACGTAATTGAACAAACAAGCCGCGGCGAGCGTTCGTATGATATTTACTCACGTTTGCTCAATGATAGAATTATTATGCTTACAGATGAGGTAAACGATGCCTCTGCAAGCGTTGTAGTTGCTCAGCTTCTTTTCCTGGAGGGTCAGGATCCGTCAAAGGATATCAGCCTCTACATCAATAGCCCCGGCGGATCTGTTACAGCCGGTATGTCTATTTTTGATACAATGCAGTATATTAAGTGTGATGTGTCTACTATTTGTATGGGTATGGCTGCAAGCATGGGTGCATTCCTTTTGGCAGCAGGCACAAAGGGCAAGAGATTGTCACTTCCTAACTCCGATATTATGATTCACCAGCCGAGCGGCGGTGCTCAGGGTCAGGCTACGGATATTATGATTCACGCTGATCATATTATCAGAACAAAGAAAAAGCTTAACACAATTCTTGCTGAGCGTACAGGTCAGCCCTATGATGTAATCGCAAGAGATACCGAGAGAGATAATTTTATGACTGCTGAGCAGGCGTTGGAGTACGGTTTGATTGACAAGATTATCACAAAAAGATAAGCAGCACTGAAACAAGGAGCTAATTTTACTATGGCGGGAAGAAACAATAATCAGAACAATATATGCTGTTCTTTTTGCGGAAGACGTCAGGAAGAGATTGCAAGATTGATTTCCGGCTTAGATGCCTATATCTGTGATGAATGTGTGGCTCTTTGCAGTTCTGTTCTTGAAACGGAATTTGGCGAGCAATTCACCAACAAGAGAAAGAAATTCAATAACTTTACTGTAGACTTGATGAAGCCTACCGATATGAAAAAGGTTCTCGATGACTATGTGGTAGGTCAGGACGAGGCAAAGAAAACACTATGCGTTGCCGTGTATAATCACTATAAGAGATTGATTCTCAATAATGACGAGGTTGAAATTGACAAGAGCAACGTTCTTCTTCTTGGTCAGACCGGTGTCGGCAAGACATTGCTTGCGTCTACACTTGCAAAGACTCTTGACGTTCCGTTTGCTATTGCCGATGCGACAACTCTTACAGAAGCCGGTTACGTGGGAGAGGACGTTGAAAATATTCTCCTTCGTCTTATTCAGGCGGCAGGCGGCGATATTAAAAAGGCTGAACGAGGAATAATCTATATTGACGAGATTGACAAAATCGGAAGAAAGTCGGAGAATCCTTCAATCACACGTGACGTAAGCGGTGAGGGCGTACAGCAGGCTCTTTTGAAAATCATCGAGGGTACTACGGCGAATGTTCCTCCGCAGGGCGGCAGAAAGCACCCGAACCAGGAGTGCCTGAGAATAAATACGAAAAATATTCTCTTTATATGCGGCGGCTCGTTTGAGGGGCTTGAAAAGGTGATTGAGAAGCGTAAAAACTCTTCAACACTCGGCTTTGGTGCTGAGGTTCACAGCAAGGAGGATTTCAGGAAGAGTAACTGGATGAGCGAGGTGGTTGCTCACGATCTGGTAAAGTACGGATTGATTCCTGAGCTTGTGGGCAGAATTCCTGTTATCACAGCGCTTAACGCTCTTGATGAAGACGCTCTTGTGAGAATTCTTACCGAGCCGAAAAATTCCATTATTAAGCAGTATAAGAACCTGTTTGAAATGGATAACATAAAGCTTAGATTTACCGATGATGCCCTGAAAGCTATTGCTCAAAAGGCGATAAAGCAGGAAACCGGTGCAAGAGGTCTTCGCTCAATTCTGGAGGGTATTCTCGGAGATTTGATGTTTAACTCTCCGGCAGATGAAACAATCGTAAAAATCACTATTACGGCTGATGTTGTCAACGGACTTGATGTTGCTGATATCGAGCGTGATATGTCTAAGAGAGTTTCCGTGGACTCCGGCAGCCGCAAGAACAGCACGGCTTCGTAAATTAAAAATATTTGCTGTAGCATTTTGGAGATTTTTATTACCTCCGACTTGTTGCAGCATTTTGTGTTAATTTTGATATGTATGTCGATTTAAGTTTTTACTCCATTAGAGGAGGGTAGAAAAATATGAATAAAGATGAAATGAATAAAATAGAGGACTATGAGCTTGTCCCACTTGGTACGCTTCCGGTGCTGGCACTTCGTGGCTTAGTTGTTTTTCCGGATTCAGTGATACATTTTGACGTTGCAAGAACAGCTTCCGTGGCAGCGGTAACGGCTGCTATGAAGGGGGATCAGATGCTTTTTGTGACAACGCAGAAGGATCCGCTGAAAAGCCGCCCCTCAGAGAATGATCTGTATGAGGTTGGCACTATAGTAAAGATTGTTCAGACGGTTCGTCAGCCCGATAATATGACAAAGGTTATTGTTGAGGGTATGTACCGTGGTGTCGCATTAGAGATTAAGAAAGATAAAAATTATTTTGAAGGAGATATTATTTCCTGCAAATATATTGAGGACGAGGATTCTACAAAGCAGATTGCCGTAATGAGAATGGTGAAATCTGTATTTGAAAAATATGTGGAGCTTTCACCTAAAATACCTAATGATATTATGTTTAAGGTGGAGCTGTCAACATCGCCGAATAGTTTTGCAGATTTTGTTGCAAATAATATTATCATTGACTTTAACTCGAAGCAGAAGATTCTCGCAACATTTAATGTTGAGGAGAGATTGCAGCTTATTTTAGATATCCTAGATAGAGAGGTAGCTATTCTTGAGGTTCAGAGCAGAATTGCCGAACGTGCCCACGAGTTTATGGACGAGAACCAGAAAGAATATTTCCTACATGAACAGATTCGTGCAATCCGTGAGGAGCTTGGCGAGGAGGACGTTGAGGAAGAAGCAAAGATATATCAGGATAAAATTAAATCTCTGAAGGTTGATAAAAAGATAAAGGAGCAGCTGCTGAAAGAGTGCGGCAGACTGCAAAAGCTGCCCGAAGCATCGCAGGAGGCTTTCACACTCAGAATGTATCTTGACACCTGCTTGGAGCTTCCCTGGGATAAGTCGTCAAAGGATAAGATTGATATTGATTCAGTTACAAAATCTCTTGACAAAAATCATTACGGACTTACTAAGGTTAAAGAGAGAATTCTTGAGTACCTTGCAGTAAGAAAGCTTACCCCTGATGTAAAGGGGCAGATTATCTGCCTTGTTGGACCGCCGGGTGTCGGCAAAACCTCGATTGCTCAGTCAATCGCTGCTGCCATAAACCGTAAGGCTGAAAGAATTGCATTGGGCGGCGTTCACGATGAAGCTGAAATCAGAGGTCATAGACGCACCTACATCGCCGCAATGCCGGGTAGAATTATCTCTGCTATAAAATCAGCCGGTACAAATAATCCTGTCTTGATTCTTGATGAGATTGACAAGCTTGCCGCAGATTATAAGGGCGATCCTACAAGTGCCTTGCTTGAAGTTCTTGATCCGGAGCAGAACAGTACGTTCCGTGATCATTATATAGATTTACCATTTGATTTGAGCAAGGTTATGTTTATTACAACTGCTAATGACGGCTACGCAATTCCTGAACCTCTCAAAGACAGAATGGAAATCATCGAGCTTGGCAGCTATAACCGTGAGGAAAAATTCCATATTGCTAAAAAGCACTTGATTCCAAAGCAGCTTAAAAATAACGGTTTATCGAGTTCTAACTGTAAATTTTCAAGCTCTGCGATTTACGCTATTATCGACGGATATACCCGAGAGGCAGGAGTAAGAAATCTTGAAAGACGTATTGCTGCCGTAATGAGAAAGGTTGCTAAAAACGTTGCAAGCGGCGACAGTGAAACAGTGTTCAAAATCGACAATAAAAATATTGAGGATTACTTAGGTCCGAAGAAGTTCAAAGAAGATCAGCTTTCGAATAAGCACGAGGTTGGACTTGTCAACGGTCTTGCGTGGACTGCTGTAGGCGGTGAAACGCTGCCGATTGAGGTTGCCGTTGTTCCGGGTACTGGAAAGATTGAGCTTACAGGTTCGTTAGGCGATGTGATGAAGGAGTCCGCTAAAATTGCTGTAACGTGCGTTAGAACAAGAGCGGAAGCATTGGGAATAGATGTTGAGTTCTACAAGAAAAACGACATACATATTCACGCTCCGGAGGGTGCTGTTCCTAAGGACGGACCGTCCGCAGGTATCACAATGACAACTGCGATTGTATCTGCGCTTACAGATAAGCCCGTAAACAGACTTGTAGCTATGACGGGTGAGATTACGCTCAGAGGAAAGGTTTTGCCTATAGGCGGTTTGAAAGAGAAAACAATGGGAGCTTACAAAATGGGAATCAAGACTGTTATTATTCCAAAACAGAATGAATCGGATCTTTATGAGATTGACGAGATTGTAAAGGAATACGTAAATATTATTCCTGTTGAAACTATAGATGAAGTTCTTGATATTGCTTTCACTCTTGACTCAACGTATGAAAAGCCAATTTCCCAAAAAGCAAAGTCATCTAAAGGCACAAAGAAATCTTCAAAGAAAGCTGAAAAAGCAGAGAAGGCTCCGGCTGATACGGCAAATGCAGTAGGGGTGTCGGAATGAATTTTAATAAAGCTGAATTTGAATTTGCAGCCGGTAAAGCTGCGCAGCTGCCGAAGTCTACGCTGCCGGAGGTTATTTTCTCCGGCAGAAGCAACGTCGGTAAATCATCTCTTATTAACAAGCTGGTCAACCGTAAGGCACTTGCAAGGGTGAGTGCTACTCCGGGAAAAACCGCAACTATTAATTTCTTTAAGGTAGATAAGTTTCATCTTGTGGATTTGCCGGGATACGGTTATGCAAAGGTTTCAAAATCTGAAAAGCAGCGTTGGGCAGACCTAATGGAGGGCTACTTTAATCAGGAGAGAAATTTCTGCTTGGTTGTGCAGATTGTGGATATGAGACATTCACCGTCGGCTGATGATATGAACATGATTGAGTATTTGTACTCACGTGGCTTTCCGTTTGTAATCGTCTGCACAAAGAAAGATAAGCTTAAAAAGACTCAGCAGATAAGACGCCTTGAAGAGTTAAAAACAGAGTTTGCGGATTATCCGGATATACCGCTGTTTCCGTTTTCGGCATTAAACGGTGAAGGCGCAGAAGAGATACGTGCATACATCGAAGAGTGTGTGAATGAGATGCTGTAGACTTGCAGTGCTGATTATATATAAAATATTGTGGCGGAGTAAAATCCGCCGCTTTTTTATACTCAAAAACTAAAAGATTTGGCATATTAAAGTTTTGATCAAACTTTTTTAAAAGTTTGCGGGTCTGGGCAGAGCCCAGTCGCTGACGAAACAAATTAGCGTAGAGAAATAAACTACCCTCAGCGAAACTAAAAAAATTCTTTAGAAAAAATAAATTAAAGTAACTTTCAAAATGAAATCTTCCGGATCAAACAAAACAGGCAAGAGCTTGCGAATTGCCGGTCTTAGAAAGATAAGTGCTAAATCACGCTTTCGAGTATAATAGAATTCCGGTTATAAAAAAATAAATGTAATACTCTTAAAACCGCAGCAAGTATTCTTAACAAAGTATTAACACATAAGTGCAAAGATTTATGTTATAATAACAATTAATATGAATCGTGAGATTTTATGTTGAAAGTTTGTGCTTTAAATAATTATCTGCAATAAAAATAAATCGGAGGATATTTTATGAAAAAAATAATTACTTTATGCTTGGCGATATGTCTGTTGTTTGCGGCAACGTCGTGTAATATGATTGTAAATAACAGTGATGACAGCCAGTTTGATTATCCTGTAACGGTAGGAAATATCGTGTTTGAAAAAGAGCCTGAAAATGTTGTTGTGCTGAGTGATAATCTTGCTGATATTATTGTTGCCTGCGGCTATGAAGGAAAGCTTGCTGCAAGAAGTGACGTCTGTACTCAGGCTGGTCTTGAAGTGCTGCCGTCTGTGGGAACTCCGGATAATCCCGACATTGACATGATTGAAAAGCTGGGTGCTACTCTTGTGCTTGGTGACCAAAGCTTTGATTATGAAATTAAAGAGGAATTCGAGAAGCTTGGAATTGATGTGCTTATTATTAAGCCTGCTGTAAACGAAAATGAAATAAAAACTTTGTATGGCAATGTCGCTTCAATACTCGGAGGCGGTTATACAGGCAAAATGAAAGCTATGACAGTTGACGAAGAGATACGTGACCAGCTCGATTCTATTAAGAACGAAATAGTTGATTCGAATGTTGTTTCTACTGTATGTTATATTTATAACATTGAAGGAGATCATTGTCGTGTTGCCTGCGGTAATGACTATACCTCTCAGATGTTTGATTATGCCCAGCTTACAAATATAGCAATTGATTCCGATATAGATGAGGGCTATATCGGTTTCGACACTCTGCTCAAGGGAAATCCTGATACGATTTTTTGTGATGAATCTCTAGTCGAGGTTCTCAAAAGCAATACCGATTTACAGTCGCTCTCTGCTGTGATTGATAACAGAATTTATACATTGCCGAGAAAATATATCAGACTTCAAGGAACAACCAGAGTTACAACGGTAGATTATCTTGCTGCAAAGACACATGATTTTTATACCCCAAAAACAGCTTGGCCGGAGGAGTTCAGCACAGTTGAAACTGTTGTGGAAGATGACTATATTCCGCCGTTTGAACCAAAGGAAAATATTTTCTACACTGTTGGAGAAAATTATTCTCAGATTAAATTTGTAGAAGAGAGATTGATTCAGCTCGGATATATGCAGGGTGAGGCTGATACTGCATTTACGCAGGAAACGGCAGATGCAGTCGCACAATTCCAACAGATGAATGAGCTGGAGGTAACAGGTATAGCAGATTATAACACACTCATTGTTCTTCTTTCGAAATATGCTGTTGCGGCTCAATAATAAAATTACAAATTTGGTAAAAATGCTCAAAATTATTTTTGTTTTTAGATTATTGTTTTGCTTCTAAAATAGGCTATTTTTTAATATATTTGTTGATTTTTTGACAGATATATGATATAATCTTATCACATAGTTATCAGTATTATAGCGATATAATAACTGCTGCCTATGTAAATAATGTACACGCATTATGCAGAATATTTCATTATTCTGTGTAATGTGTGCCGGCATACGATGATAGATATTGTAATTTAAAATCATAGTATTTGTGTTTAACTCCTTGTAATCTTTTGCAGGGGGTTTTTGCTTTTTTTGTATCCGTAAAACAGTATGTTGACGAGTTTGACTCAAATCACTTTACAACTGTTTAATTTAGATTAAAAAAATGATTTATTGTAATTGCTCTAAAAGGGTTGATTTTTTTACCGTAAGAGGTTATAATTATAAGAAAAGTGGGGAAGGGTGGCGAATTGTGTCAGATTGTGGCGGATATGTTCTGCACGGTGTTGATCTGATCCGTTGTTATGGCGAATTATCTAACAGGTTCCTATCAGCATAATATTGACGCAAAGGGACGCCTTACCGTTCCTGCGAAGCTTAGAGAGCAGCTTGGCGAAGCGTTTTATCTTACAAAGGGTATAGACGGCTGTATTTTTGTTTATCCTGAAAAAGAGTGGGAAGCTTTTCTTGATGACCTCTGTAATCGTCCGATTTCTCAGGCGGCTGCGATACAAAGGCATTTTATTGCTAACTCTGCTTTAGTCGAAACAGACAGTATGGGCAGAGTTCTTATCCCAAAAAATCTAAGGGATTACGCAGCTTTGGAGAAGGATACAATGTTCCTCGGAGTGGGCAAACGTGCGGAGATTTGGTCAACGGAAAAATATGAGGAGCTTGTTGCCGCTCAAACGCAGGAGAGTATTATCGCTGCAATGTCAACGGGGCTGATCTGATAGCTGTCAAGGAGCGGCTGTGTTATGGCTTGCTTTTTGATTAATGTTTTGTTTTGGGTTTTTATATTTTATCATAGGTGTTATAGTTTTAAAAGTTTTAAAGAAAAAAAGAATTGCCGTGTAAAATTGCACGTAATTTGAAAACGGCTTAGATGAGGAGTAATTATGGAGTTTGAACACAAGTCGGTTCTGCTTGATGAAACGATTGAGGGACTTAATATTAAGCCTGACGGTATTTACGTTGACGGTACAGCAGGCGGAGGCGGTCATTCCTTTCAAATAGCCAGCAGACTGAGTTCAGAGGGTAGACTTATTGCAATCGACCAGGATCCCGATGCTATTGCAGCTGCGTCAAAACGTCTGGAACAGTTCGGAAATGCTGCTGTTGTTCGCTCGAATTTCAGTAATATAAAGGGCGTTTTGATGTCGCTTGGGATTTCTGGTGTTGATGGCGTGCTTCTCGATATCGGTGTGTCCTCATGGCAGCTTGACTCACCGGAGAGGGGCTTCTCGTATCATTATGATGCCTCTCTCGATATGAGAATGAGTCAAGAGGGGACTAGCGCTTACGATATCGTGAACGGTTGTGAATACGGCGAATTAGTTCGTATTCTGTCTATTTATGGCGAAGAGAAATTTGCCAAGAATATTGTCAGAGCGATTATCAAAAATAGAGAGGAAAAGCCTATACAAACAACTTTGGAGCTTGCGGATATCATCAGAGATGCGTATCCGATGAAAGCAAGACAAAAGGGGCACCCGGCTAGAAAGACTTTTCAGGCTTTGAGGATTGCAGTGAATTCCGAGCTTGACAGACTAAGAGAGGGTCTTGTAAATTCGTTTGACGTGCTTAATCAGAACGGAAGATTAGCGGTTATCACGTTTCATTCTCTTGAGGATAGAATCGTCAAAAAGCAGATGGCAGATTGGTGCGTAGGCTGCACATGTCCGAGTGACTTTCCTATTTGCGTATGCGGCAACAAGCCAAAGGCAGAGCTTGTAAATAAAAAGCCGATTGAACCGGGTGAAGAGGAACTTCTTGATAATAACAGGGCGAGAAGCGCTAAGCTTAGAATTTGCAGGAAGCTTTAATATGCAATTGTTTCTAAATTGTTACAGATTAATATTGAAATTCACGAAACGGTAATAATTTCGTTATACTGCACATTAATCGAGTGAATTTTTCGGATAGTTCGTTTAAAAATAATGTTTGGAAAAGTTACGATTTTGTAGTATAATATAGATATGGGATTGTATTATTATTCCCAAGATTGATTGTTTGATATGGGGATTGCGTTTGAAAATTCCTTTATCATGATGAGGTGCTGTGATGGCTTATTATACCGACAGAAATGCAGCCTATGACCTTACCCTCTTTGAAGAGGAACAGGAGTATGAGCTTGCAGGGGCTAAATCACAAAAGAATATCATATACAATATAGAAGACGAACGTAAGAAGCGTTCGCAGGCTAAGCCGAAAATCAATCCCTTGACAGCATTTATTTCAGTGGCTGTTTCGGCATTGGTAATTGTTGCGTTGGCAGCGATAATTCACGGACAGGCTCAGCTTACAGAGCTTAATCAGCAAATAAGCGATGCTCAGGGCGAGCTTACGGAGCTTGAAAGCTACTACACACAGATGGAGATGAAGGTTGAAAATAAGCTTGGCCCGTCTGTTATTGAAGAGTATGCAAAAAATGTTCTTGGCATGGCAAAGACCGAGAGCTATCAGAAGGAATTCATAAGCCTATCTGATGGCGATAAGGCTGATGTTGTAAAGAGTAAGGATAAGAATCTGTTTGAGAAAATAGCCGATGGGTTAAATGAGTTTTGGTCTTCGGATAATTAGGAATTGAATTTATTCATATTTGTGGTTTTTGATGTATATATATTAGATAAGTAAATTTAAGATGTTGTAAAACAGGGGTGGGGCCGTGACTGCTCCGCCCCTATTTTAAAGCAGAGAAAAGAAAATATCGTTTTTTGAAAGGAGCAGCTGAATGGGAGATAATGTTTTATCGGGAATAAAAACTCGCGCGCATATCCTGTTGCTGATAATTCTTCTGTGTGGCTTCGGCTCGATAACGTGCAGGCTGTTTTATCTGCATATCATACAGGGGCAGGAGCTTTCCGAAAGGGCGGTTGATCAGCAGCTTAGCGATACTACAGTTTCCGCCAAGCGTGGTTCGATCTATGACCGAAACGGCAATACCTTAGCAAGCAGCGCAAGCGTCTGGAAAGTAATTCTTGCGCCGGCGTATTTTGAAAATGATAATCAAAGGGAGTACGTTTCACATAAGCTTGCCGATATTCTGGGAATGGACTATAGAGATATTCTGGAGCTTGCTAAGAAAAATGATTCCTACTATCAGACTGTTAAACGAAGAATTGAAAGTGACGAGAGAGATAAGATTCTGGAGCTGGAAGATGAAATAAGCAAAAAGTATGACAGGCTGGCGAGTGTTATCGTTCTTGAAGAGGATTACAAGCGGTACTATCCCTATAATGATTTTGCTTCCGCTGTGATTGGATTCACCGGATCAGACGGTCAGGGACTTTCCGGTATCGAGTATCAGTATGATTCTTATCTTACGGGTGTATCTGGCAGAATAGTCACGGAGAATGACGGCTGGGGTACAATGATGCCTTTTGAGTATCAGCAGAAAGAGGACGCCGAGGACGGCAACTCGCTTGTGCTGACGATTGACGAAACTATTCAGCATTTTTTGGAAAAATACCTGAAACAGGGTATTATAGATTATAAGGTTGCAGAGGGCGCAGTGGCAATCTGTCTTGATGTAAAGACAGGTGAAACGCTCGGTATGGCTGTTGAAAACGGTTATGACCTAAACAATCCATATCAGATTGCCGATGAGAGCGCCGCAAAGCAGCTTGAAAAGCTCAGCGGTACACGTTTAGAGGAGCGTACAAATGAGCTTCTCGCAAAGCAGTGGAGAAATAAGGCTATTAGTGATACTTATTATCCCGGTTCTGTTTTTAAGATTATTACGGCTTCCTCTGCGCTTGAGGAACACGCAGCAACCTTGAGCAGCACATATTTCTGTTCGGGAAGCTATAGTCCATACGAGGGAGTTAAAGCGATTGGCTGTCACAACTTGGAAGGTCACGGTTCGCAAAACTTTACAGAGGCGTTGTGTAATTCATGCAATCCGGCGTTTATGATGATTGGTAAATCTCTCGGAGAAGAGAAATTCTGGGAGTACTTCCAGTCTTTTGGGTTTAATTCGAGAACCGGTATTGATTTGCCCGGTGAGGCAACAGGCTTGTTCTTCCAGCATGACGGTGAGCCTGAGGGTTCAATGTGGCCTACCGACTTGGCGATTGGTTCGTTTGGTCAGGGCGTAACGGTTACTCCTATTGAAATGGTTACGGCTGTTTCTGCCGTGGCTAACGGCGGCTACGCAGTGCGTCCGTATCTTGTAAAGCAGATTCTTGACGCTCAGGGAAATGTTGTCGAAACAACAGAGCCTGTAATCAAAAGACAGGTTATCTCTAAGGATACGGCAGATAAAATGGCTGAGATACTGGAAAAGAACGCAACGGAGGGTACGGCAAAGAACGGCTACGTTGCAGGCTACAGAGTTGCCGGAAAGACTGGTACTTCCGAGAAGATAGGACAGAGCAGCCACAGCGAAGAGGATTACATTGCTTCATACTGCGGATTCGCGCCGGCAGATGACCCTCAGATTGCTTTGCTCGTTTACTTTGATACTCCAACGGGCGACGCTTACTACGGATCTCAGGTTGCAGCTCCTGTTTTTGCAAGTATCATGTCGGAAATTTGTCCTTATCTTGGTATTGAAGCGCAGTACACCGAAGAGGAACTGGAGTATGTTGATACCGTTGCCGGTACTTATCTTACACTGAGTCTTGACGAGGCAATGAATAAGGTAAGCGAAGAAGGATTTGAACCGTATATCTGCGGCGAGGGTGACACAGTTCTTGCGCAGGTTCCGCAGGCAGGCTCGAAAATTCCAAGAGGCGGCAGAGTTGTACTCTATACGACTAACGACAGCACAAAAACTATGGTTACAATGCCTGACCTTGTGGGCTATACCGTTGAACAGGTGAATGAGGTTTCCGCAGAGTATAATATAAACGTGAGCTTCTCCGGTTCTGTAGATCTTGATACGGTTTATTCGTATTCGCAGAGTATAGCTTCCGGTGAGAGGGTAGCCCCCGGTACGGTTGTAACGGTTTACTTTGGCAACGATGAAATTGATGATACGGTAATGTAGTGCTTATTCATTTTTTGGAAGGAAATGATTATATTGCATGATATGGTTGAAAAGATATATATACCAAAATTCAATTTTATAGGCAGCGATAAAGAGGACTTTATGTCATATCTGAACACTGTTGGAATTCCTGATAGTATTCAATCCGAGCATTCGCCGTTTGTGATTGTAACGGATAGAAAAGAAATGATTGATTCAAAGCTTGACGAAAGGTTTGTTGCCTTTCCGTATGAAAACGGCTTTGATTCATCAAAAATACACTGCAAAAAACTAATGACCTATGCACTCGACTTAAACGGTGCAGATGTTGTGGGAAAGAATGTTCGCTACAAAAGTGACTTCACGGCTTTTGAACTGTTGAGCAATGGGGGCATAGGCAGAGTTTATCTCAATGGTACAAAGAAAAATTATCCGAAATATGCGCTTGCTTTAGCTTGCGGAATAATGCTTTCGGGAATTGATCTGAAAACCGCAGTTGAGATTGTAAGCAGAAAATAATAGAAGTTATAAAGTAAAGAAAGATAAGAAAAAGAGGGATACTTATGAAAATAGGAATTTGGTCTTTTGAGGCGGCGTTAATTTCGTTCATTATTTCATCATTGATAGGCAGCAAGCTTATACCTTTTTTAGTGAAGGTAAAATGCGGTCAGACGATTAAAGAGATTGGTCCGTCATGGCACAAGAATAAACAGAACACTCCTACAATGGGAGGCATAATGTTTATAGCAGGTTCGCTCGTTTCGATTGTTGTAAGCTGTATTTGCTACAGAATGGCGTCAGATGATTTGATGTTCAGTAAGCTGCAAATTGTGCAGGTATTTGCAGGCTACATAATGGCACTTATCTATGGCGCGATTGGATTTGTTGATGACTATATTTCTATCAAGAAAAAAAGAAATCTTGGACTCACGCCAAAGCAAAAGCTTGTTTTGCAGTTTGTTACTGCTTTTTTGTACCTGTTTGTTTTAAAATTATTTGGTGATGATACAAGTACGATTATTCCATTTGTTGGATTGGTAGACTTAGGTATTTTCTATTACATCATATCGTCAGTCGTTATTGTTGGTATTGTAAATGCGGTAAATCTTACGGACGGTATAGACGGCTTGAACGGTTCGGTTACAATGTTTGTTGCGGCATTCTTTATGGTAATGGCAGGCGTGATTGGCTTTCAGGAGATGAACATCTACTGCGCGGCGATTGCGGGCGGCTGCTTGGGATTTTTAGTTTGGAACTTTAATCCGGCAAAAATCTTTATGGGCGATACAGGCTCGCTGTTTCTTGGCGGCGCTGTTTGCGCAATGGCGTTTGGTCTTGATTTGCCGATACTGCTTTTGCCGTTGGGAATTGTATACCTGTGCGAGATGTTTTCGGTTATTATGCAGGTGTCGTACTTTAAGCTCACGCACGGCAAAAGAATATTCAAGATGACTCCTATTCATCATCATTTTGAGATGAGCGGCTGGAACGAAGTAAAAATAGTAATTGTATTTAGTTCGGTAACTTTTGTAATGGGTATAGCAGCGATGTTGTTGTTCCTTTTTGGAGTATTAAATTAACTTTTTTAATAATGTTGGCGGAACACTTCGAAAAGCTTATCTGCTAAGGGTGTGTTCCGTCACACTCAAACTTTAAAATATATATTTCAAAAAACAATGCCCTTATAAGGCGACTTGTAAACTGCTCCTTAGTTGTGAAAAGTGATTGAAGAAGGAGGTTTTTCGGTGCTTCAAAGTTATACATACGGTGACTTAGATAACTTTACAGACAGCAGCAGAAAACAAAATATTCAAAACAATAATCAAGCCCCCAAAATACCACGGGCAAGACGTCGGAAAAAGTTCCGCATCTTTTCGAAAGGTGAGGGGCTTGATTTGACATTTTTTCTATTAGTAATAGGAGTACTGATTATCGGTCTGGTTATGATGTTCTCCGCAAGCTATCCGTATGCTTTTCATCGGTATGACGACAGCTATTATTTTATAAAAAGACAGGTCATATTCGCGCTTATCGGTGTTGCGGCAATGCTGGGTCTTTCATATTTTGACTATCATCATTTGCATAAATTTGCTGTGCCTGCTTTGGCTGTTGCTTGGGTGCTTATGCTGTTGGTTCTTATTATGCCGTCATCAGGCGACGGAAATGAGCCTAAGCGTTGGCTTGAATTGGGCGTGTTCAGAATACAGGCGTCGGAGATTTGTAAGTTTGCGCTTATTTTGTTTATGGCGAACTGGGGCTCGATTTATTATAAGAAAATGAAAACGTTAAAATACGGTGTATTACCAGGAGTTGTAGTTCTTACAGTTACAGCGTTTTTGTTGTATCTGGAGCCGCATTATTCCGGTATCGTAATTTGTGCGTTGATTATTGCAGTAATGATGTTCCTGTCGGGAGTGCCTATTTTGTATTTTGGTATTGCCGGAGGCGCATTGACAGGTATCGTTCTGATAATGGCTGTTACAGGAAAACTAACATACGCTATGGCTCGTCTGGACGGCTGGGGTCAGGCACTCGAATATACAACGCCTGAAATGTGGCAAACTACATGGCAGACGAGAAACTCACTCTATGCAATCGGTTCGGGCGGATTATGGGGATTAGGCTTGGGTCAGTCAAGACAGAAGTATATGTATCTTCCTGAGCCGCAAAACGACTTTGTATTTGCTATAGTTAGTGAGGAGCTTGGTCTTATCGGTGCTATTATTGTGCTTGTGCTGTTTGCGGTGCTTGTGTACAGAGGAATTACGATTTGTCTGAGAGCAACTGATAAATTCGGTACGCTGCTCGGAGTAGGTCTTATGGCTCAGATTGGTTTGCAGGTTGTACTCAATATAATGGTTATCACCGACTTTTTGCCAAACACAGGTATAAGCTTACCGTTCTTTAGCTACGGAGGTTCGTCACTGGTAATGCTTCTTGCGCAAATGGGAATTGTAATGAATATCTCACGAAGTGCAACGCTGCAAAAGCAATAATTTAAATCGTTGTGATATACTCATGAGTGTTTAAAAGTTAATTATTTATAAAAGTGTTTAAAGAAAGGAATTTACGTTATGAGAATTGTATTTGCAGGAGGCGGCACTGCTGGTCATATTAATCCGGCACTTGCCATTGCAGGATATTTAAAAAAACAACAGCCCGATGTTGAAATTCTTTATATCGGTAATAAAGGCGGTATGGAGGAAAGACTTGTACCTAAAGCAGGCTTTGAGTTCAAGAGTATTCATGTCAGCGGCTTTAAGAGAAGCTTCTCTCCGAAAGCTTTGACTGCGAATATAAAAACGGCATGGAGAGCTGTTACGGCTACCTCTGCAAGCAAAAAGCTTATCTCAGAGTTTAAGCCCGACTTGTGCATCGGTACGGGAGGCTACGTAAGCGGCCCGGTGTTAAAAGCTGCCAACGAGCTGGGAATTCCTATTTTAATTCACGAGCAGAATGCCTTCCCAGGTGTCGCAAATAAAATGCTTTCGACTAAGGCAGAAGCTGTTATGCTTGCTATTGCAGATGCTCAGAAGCATATGAAAGAGGGCTGCAATTTTGTTGTTACCGGTAATCCTGTCAGAAGTGAGATTCTCTCCGC
>CACYEJ010000002.1 GCA_902773395.1 uncultured Ruminococcus sp. | reverse complement strand
TAAAGCCACCCTGCTCCGCTGGTTGGACGATCCCACAAAATATCGCAATGAGGATTTCCTGACAACCCTTGCCCTTGTGCTTGGGCTACCTGATTAGCTGAGCCGGCTTCTGTTCAAACACGCCGGTTTTCAGCTCGATGATGACAACAGAAGGCACCAGACTCTCGCCTATATTCTTCGCGTTCAGAGCGCGGACGGAATTGAGGCAGCAAACGACTTTCTCAAGCGGAATAATTAGGACCCCTTGTCAATTTAGGCATACCCTTTCCGTGTTTAGATGAAGTTCACAATCACCGTAAATCATGCGCATCCTTCTCTTGACGGCTTAAATGAATTCTGATAATATTTGTAATTATAGTATCTGAATCTGTGAAGTTCGCTAAGCCTCAGAGCCTTGCCCCCTCATGACTACTGAGGTTTCGACCTCGCGATTAACTTGAGATTTCTTCATCCAGTGGGTGAAGAAATTATGACCATCGAAACTGTTTGAAAAGTCAGGCGTCATGCGGGTTTCAGACTATTAATATTGATCTGAGTTTCACGGATTCAGGTATAGTACTTATTTAATCCCGACTTGATTGATAAACCAGATGGTTAATCTATAGAGAGGATGGGTTACAATGGGATTTCTTACATTCCTTGGAATCAGCATAATAGCAGAACAGGTCGGCAGCAAGGTTCAAAGCATGGTGGAGGATTCACACAGAACAGATTATAACAAAACTTTATTAGATGCTGAGGCAAAAACCAGAATTGCCGAAATGCAAGAAACAACTAAAAGAGAAAATGCTGTATTGCGTGCTGAAATTGCAAGGATGCACGAAGAAACAGAACGAGCAAATGCCAGAATCCGTGCAGAAGCCAGAGTCCAAGCGGAGAAAATTCGAGCGGCAGGACAGGTAGCCACAGCAACGATTCTTGCTTCTGGAAATGGAGTAAGCAATGATAGAATCAATTCGTTTATCACGTATGAAACTGCGCTTCCGGGAAATGCTGGAGAATTAAGCAGAAATTGTGAGATACCGGATCTAATTCCAGCGTCTTTTTCTGAAACCAATTTTTGCCCCTTTTGCGGAAAAGATATTGCAGCGGGATCTTTTTTTTGCAGAACTTGCGGAAAGCGAATCCGATAATAATAGAACGGAGAAAAAACAATGCTTCTAAATCTGTTAACAAAAGAAGAAAAGCGACAGTACATAAATCTTGCTGTTATTGCCGCTCATATTAACGGTTCTCTTGAAGATGAAGAAAAAAAGATGATTGAAGGGTATCAGCGAGAAATGGCAATATCTGTGGAGCCGGAAATCTTTAATTCCGTCCCTGATGAGAATTCAGTGTTTCAATTTCTTTCATCTTCTGAAAGATCACACAAGAGAATTATTTTATTAGAACTAATCGGATTGCTCACATGTGATAGAGTATTCGATGAAGAAGAAAAACACTTTGTTTTCCGGCTTTGCAGTGCAATTGGCTTGTCAGCAGAGGAGATAGATAATATTTCTCGATTGGCGTTGCAGTATTTTCAAGTTATTACCGAAATTACCAGCAATATATTCCTTCAATAGTTGACAAACTATTTTGCACATTTTACAGCAGCAGATCGTTTAGAAAAAAGCAATCTCCGATATGACGTAAAATGCAGACGTCTTTTCGGAGATTGCATAGTTTTTGAGATAGTCTCTCGAGCGCTCAGCGCTTGCTCATCAATTCGAACAAATCTGCAAGTATTGAGGCGACAGTTAAATCATCCCCATGAATCCCAAGTTTCGTTATGGTTTCTTTATGCGCAACAGAGATGTCATTAAGAATTGAGTCCCCAATATCAAACAAATTATCTTTTATAGTCTTTACTCCAATTAATTCATCAGACATCGAACTAAAGCCTGCTTTTTGGCCGTTGTTCAAAGCTTCTATTCCAAGCATAACATCTATCAGTAATTCTTTTTCATCTTTTTGGCGTAATTCATCTTTATGAACCTCAATCCTGCTTTGTACATCGTTTAATTTCTTTCTAAAGAGTTTCTCTTGCGCAGAAAGCTCATCGGCATGACGCTTTTCAATCTCATCGATTTGCTTTTCATAGAGCGCCTTTTGTTCTGAGATTTGGTTCTCGGTTTGTGCTTTTTGATTTGCGGCTTGTTCCTCGTAGTGCGTATTTAACGCTTTGATTTTATTTTCTGCATCGCTAATTGATTGCTTTTGTGTTTTGTACATTTTTATTAATACAAAGATAGCAATCCCCGCTGCTATTAATAGAATAAATAATACGCCATTAAATGATTCCATATCATTTCCCTCCAAAAAATTGCTGAGTTATGACGAAGAATCACAGGTTCGCCCTTCATAACTGGATGAACCGGAAGCTTCAATTCTTCCAATTTATTTGGAATGAGGCGGTGGATTGAATAGTTGCATATATTATTAGTATAATGCTGTAGCACATTTATGTCAATAGAGGAGGCGATTACTCTCACAATGATTGAACGAGTGAACAAAGTGTAAATAATTGAGCAACCTTCCGGTTTGTAATCGCGAACCAGCGACCGATGTCACTGGTGTAGCAATCCGTACTCTTAGCGGCTAGTTAGGTTTTCTGAATGTTTAAGTGCCTCCGGCGGGTGGATTGCCACGCCAGTGTGCGCACTGACTCGCAATGACGCAATTCCTACGACTCTTCAGCTAAAACTTCGTGACACTTTGGCTCAAAAAATAATTCAGACGTTAAAATTGATGGCATTGCCTTTTATGTCGCTCTCTGCTATACTCTAAAAAAGAGCCAATAATTGGCTGGCCTGACGGCAATTGTAGCCCGAGCGGCCTCAGTCAAGAGTTG
>CACYEJ010000001.1 GCA_902773395.1 uncultured Ruminococcus sp. | reverse complement strand
TTAAATCTGTAATTATTTTCTAAAAAAGAACAAAGCCCCCTGACAGGTAACAAATTCCTGTTCAAGGGGCAACTATTTTTATTATTAAATAATTTATATCATCGGATAATCTGTGGTATTTCTATATAAGAAACAATTTTATCTGATTCATCATCAATATTCCACTGAACCTCCTTACCCAAAAGCTTATTAAGGGCAATGTTTGGAATATTCACACCGGACGCCAAACAGCTCATCTGCAAACCTCCGGACATTCTGGTGTTAATTTCCAGAAGATATAGAGTATCGCCGTCATAACGGAACTGTACGTTGCACGGATAATTCAGATTCACCTTATGGAGTACATTTGCTGTCATGCTGATAATTTCCATATCATACACAATACGCTCCTGTCGTGTGGGACTTTTAATGCGTGGAATTGCAATAGTGCCGGAATCAGTTCTCAGACAGTCCACGCTTACTTCCAATCCGTCAAGGTATGGCATAACCATAAGGTCGTCAAATTCCTCTTTGGTTGACAGTGCGGCAAACAAATCGCTGTAGCTGATGCTAGTACCCTGATAAACTCTAAGTCTGTCGAATTCGTCAACATTCTCAATAATTTTGCGGAAGCTCATACCACCCTCATCGCACACAAATTTAACGCACACCTGTTTGTGGTTTTCTCTCAGCTTTGCATAAGCTTCGGCAAATTCTCCTGCTGTTCTCACTGTGAAATAATCGGGAATATTAATATTCTCGTATCCTTTAAAATGCTCATAGGCTGCCGATTTATTTCCAAGCATTTCAATTGTGCTGTAGTCGTCAACCATTACTTTAACTCCGATTTTCTCAAAGCGAGATTTATTTTTGCTAATTTCAACCATTTCTCGGCGAGGCACAAACACGTCAATCTGATGTTCTCTGCAAAAATCCAGACAGTAACAAATATACTCCTCACCTTTTAAGCAAGGCTCCTCATACCACTCATCGCACACCTTTTGAATAACAGAGTCAATCTGCAAATTAGTGCCGATAACCTTAATTACCTCTTCGTCCTCCTTGATAAGTTCAATCAGCCTGTATGCCGTACTGAACCAATGATTGAACCAAACTCTTATCATTGTGAAACATCTCCATACTATATAATTATCTATCTGAATTTTACAATATTTATACTCGCAAACATTAAGATTTATACCCTAAAGCGTTAAGATTTAGCACTTATCTTTCTCAGACCGGCAATTCGCAAGCCTTTGAAAAAGTTTGATCAAAACTTTAATATGCCAGATCTCTTAGATTTTGAGTATATTATGTATCCGCCATTTTCTTAATAATGCCGCAGGTCTTATAATGTTCGAGAGGGTAATACTCTATCGGAACATTCTTTTCCTCAGCAAGCCTTACGATGTGAGCTAAATCATCTGCATTTCTGTACTTTTCATCAATAAGAACTTTCCACGGAACACGTCTTAAAAGTACTCTTGTAGTTTCGCCAATACCAGGTTTTACAAGATTTATATCATCAATGCCGAAATGCTCTGCAATCTTTCTAACCTCGTCTACACCCTTTGTATTGGAAGGATTTTCCACTGCCTTTTCATTTAAATTAAATTCAAATTCCTTTTCAATCGCATTAATAAATTCATACGACAAATCCGAATCTTTCAGCTCACCATAGTACACTGCACCGTGAAAGTCGTCCTGCTTAATGATGTCGTCCCTTAAAAAGGTTCTGCTCACAAGTCCTGAAATTGTACTGTTGAGGCATGAGCTTGGAATCAAAATATCCTCATGAGTACCGCAAAGCTCGGTCACATTTGCCGGATCTGCAACAACGGCAATATCAGACGACACCGAAGGATACGCCGCAAGCTCCTTTTGCAGTTCTCCTAAAACAGCACCCTTGCCAATCCAGCCGTCCACAAACAGTAAATTTTCACCGCCGTACAAGCCAATCAGATAGTCAAGTGCATTCTTATCAATACCTCTTCCTCGAATAATAGAGATTGAATAATGTGGCACATTAATTTTATATTTCTTTAATATATATCTTTTAATAAGAATACCTATAGGAATACCGGCTCTTGCAAGCGACACCAACACAACGCCCTCGCCCTTTTGCCTGATAATCTTATCAGAAAGCTTTCCAACTGCATCAGCCGTTGGTTTTGCATATGTACGCAAAGCCTCCTCGTACACCTGCATATATTTCTGTGTGGGAACATACTCAATCGGAAGCATCTCGCAGTAGTGCTTGCCTGACTGTATCAGTCTTTCACGTTCCTCTGTGGGCTGAGGCTTTACCAGTCCGGTAACGTCCTTTAAAAGAAGAATTACGTCATCAGAGGAATAAGAGGTCTTTACAAAATATTCACTGTCTTTAATCATTCTCACACCACCTGTATACATAAATATTATCATTTCCGACATATTTTAACGAATTTATCAATGTATTGACACCTGTCAAATCGTCACATTCCGAATCTGTAATCACAATCACACAATCGTATTTTTTCAAATCGTAAATAAATGTTTTGCGTTCGCTGTCATAAAGGCTTACTAGCTCAAAACGCCTATGAACAGGATATTCTTCCTCAGTGCTGGTTGCAATCGGGCTTCTCGTTGTAGAATGAGTTACCGCAGATATGCCGCAGTCTTCAAACCTGCTTGCTGTATACAGTGCCGGATACATCATCTCCTCAGTACCGATTACAGCGATTGTCTTAATGCCGTTCAAGTCAAGACGATTACTTATCTCCTCAAAAAGACTTTCGCAGGAAGAATTGTATTCTAAGCTGTCTGTCAATTTTCTTGTATTCAGGTAACTATTTTTTATACACTCAACTGATATTTCCGACTTAGAAATATCCTTATCAATATATTCTCCGTCACCTTTAAAGCTTTCAGCGATTTCCGTATATTTATCGTGATTTGTTTTTAGAAGATAATGCACATCAATCTGTCTGTCTGCATAACGCTTTAACGATTCTTCGTCCATACCGTTAAGCAATGAAGCAACGGCAAATCTGACTTTATCGGGATAAAGCTTTTCTATTATATCTATAATTTTCATAATTGTATTGCCGGTAGTAACCTCGTCCTCAGCAAATACAATTATATCAACATTATTAACTACAAGGTCAATATCGTTCTTAACAAGCTTCTGTTCTGTTGCGTGGCTATGCGATTCGGTAAAATACAGATACTCAACACCGTCAATTTGTTCTCTGGTAGTCTGCATATACTGACAATTTAGAGAAACGGCAATTCTTGCACCGATTGCCGTTGCCGTTTCAGCAAAGCCTACAACAAGCAGTTTTTCACTATTGTGGGATTGCTTCACCTTATCTGCAAGAGCGTCAAAAACTTCAAAAGCTTTTTTTCCGCTGACGGGAATATGCTTTCCTTGAAGTCTATTTACAACAAGATATTTTCGTTTATTGTTATTCTCTCGCTTAGCGATTGAAACCATATCCATTTCATATAATCCTTTCTTTATGATATAACTATAACATAATAATCATACTAACAAACGTTATGATTTAGCAATTTCCTTTCTCAGACCGGCAATTCGCAAGCTCTTGCCTGTTTCATTTTTAAAGGAAGATTCTTATTTTGGGGTGCTTTGATTTGTTTTTCTTTAGAAAGTTTTTTTAGTTTCGCTGAGGGGTGTTTGTTTTTCTACGATGTTTTTTGC